>JASLCY010000136.1 GCA_030151925.1 Oligoflexus sp. | reverse complement strand
GAACTTTCGATCGGCCATTCACTTCTTTAGAACTCCGCCCGCCCTCTACGCGCGCGGCCCCTTCATCGAGACCCAACGTAAGGCTTGTTCAGCCCGGCGTTGGGTTTTTCAGCGTAATTAAGCCTCTATTCTACTCCGAGAGCCGCGGCCTTTCGCGAACAACTGTCTGCATTGTTCAATTGTAAAACCGCGGAATTGATGTAGAGTTTAAGCAGAATTCCGAAGGGACCATAAGACGATTTATTGAGGGACAAACGATGCTGCGTTTGATCGTTGGGCTGTTCGTGAGCATGCTGCTCATGGGGACGGGGAAGGCTGCGGATCTGCCGACGCTTCCGGCCGTGCACCCGGAGAATGGGGAGTATTTGATCGGTGCCGGTATCCACGACATCACCGGACCCGCGGCCGAGATCGGCATGATGGGTTTCGCGGTCTCCGGGCAGACGACTGCCGGCATCTCGATGCGCTTGCGCGCGCGGGCCTTCATCGTCGGCGACAATAACAAACGCATCGTCTTCGTGAACAACGACCTCGGCATGCTCTTCCAGATGGTGAAACTCAAAGTCGTCGAGCGCGTGAAGCAAAACCCCGTGCTCGCGCCTTATTATGACGAGAAGAACATCCTCCTCACCGCGACCCACACGCACGGCGGCCCGGGCGGCTTCTCCGGGTACTTCCTCTACGACGCGACGGTCAAGGGCTTCGTGAAGGAGAACTTCGAGGTCATCGTCGACGGCATCTATAACGCCATCCTCAAGGCTCACGAGAACCTCGCGCCGGGCCATATCCTGGTGAACGAAGGCCGCCTCGATGGGGTGGGCGGCAACAGGGCGGAAAACGCTTATAACAACAACCCGGCGAGCGAACGCGCTCAGTACGATAGCAACACCGACAAGACTTTCACCGTCCTGAAATTCGTCGGCAACGACGGCCTCGAGATCGGGACGCTCAACTGGTTCGCGGTGCACCCCGACAGCATCGGCCCCGACAACCACCTCATCACGTCGGACAACAAGGGCCTCGCCGCCTATCTCTTCGAGAAGGACAAGGGGACCGACTATCTCCGTTCGAAAACCTTCGTGGCCGGCTTCGCCCAGGCGAATGAAGGCGACGTGACGCCGAACTACGGTTTCGGCCAGGCGCCGCCTTCGGTGTCGATCAAGAAGAACCCGGGCCTCGCGAACGCGGCTCTGAAACAGTACCAAAAGGCCAAGGAGCTCTACGATCAGGCGACCGAACCCGTCACCGGCAGCGTTGATTTCCGCCACGAATGGATCGATATGCGCGAGCTTTATGTGGAGATGGCTGGAGCCAAGACCTGCGCCGCGGGCATGGGCGCCTCCTTCTCCGCGGGCAGTCCGCTCGACAATCCCAGCCCGGCGCCGCTCTTCGAAAACGGGACGACCGTCGATAGCCTGAGCTGGAAGAACAACGCTTCGAAAACGCTCCTGAGCAAGTTCCTCAGCGGCCTCTTCGGTCTGGTCTGGAAAGGCACGAGCGAGGCTGAATACAAGACCTGCCAGGCCGAGAAACCCGTGTTGATCCCGACCGGCATCGCGCATCTCAACTTCAAAGGCCCGACGATGACGCCGCAGATCATGCCGCTCCAGATCATCAAGATCGGTTCGCTCGCCATCATCGCGGCTCCGGTCGAAGTCACCACGATGTCCGGCCGTCGTTTCCGTAACGCGGTCTTAAGCGAGCTCGGCGGCGCCGGCGTCAAGTACGGCGTGATCTCGAGCCTCTCGAACTCCTATGCCTCCTATCTCGCGACCCGCGAGGAATACGCCATGCAATGGTACGAAGGCGCCTGCACTCAGTTCGGTCCTTGGGAGCAGGAAGGCTTTCAGCAGGAATACGTGAAGCTCTCGCGGGCGATCGTGTCCGGAGCGGCCGTCGATCCCGGTCCTACGCCGCCTGACGTGACCAAGGACGCCGTGGATTTCACCAAGAAGGCCCCGGCCGACACCGTGCCGTCCACCGAGAAGTTCGGCAACGTGATCACGCCGCCCAATTCGGCCTATAACAAGGGCGATATGGTTTCGGTGCAGTTCTGGGGAGCTTATCCGAACAACAACTACCGGACGCAGGATACCTATCTCGTCGTCGAGAAGTATGAAAACGGCTATTACCGCATCGTCGCCCGCGACTGGGATCCGGAGACCACTTTCGAGTGGCAGAGAGCGAGCTCTTCGCAGTCGAAGATCACCGTAACCTGGGACACTTCGGACGCGGAGCCCGGCGTTTATCGCATTCGGCATTTCGGGGATTCGAAATCGCTCTTCGGCAAACTCACGCCCTATGAAGGCGTCTCGCCCGATTTCGAAGTGAAGTGATCATCCTGTAGAAGCCCTCTCACTGGGAGGGCTAGGCCCAAGGAGGAGGCCGCCCGGAGTGTACAGGTTCGTACATGAGGAGCGGCCGACGACGCCGAACGGCGCCATCGCAGTGAGAGAGCTTCTACATATCGAAGGTGCATTTGGGGTCGTTGTGGGAGAGGTAGACGTAGACCCTATCGTTTTTAATGGCGACCGGATCCGACCTGAGGACCTTGGCCGTCTTCCAGGCCTTATCGACTTCGGTCGGGAGGTTCTGCTCGGCGAGATAGTCGGTTAAGCCCTTTTTAAAGCTCTCCGTGAATTCCCCGCTCTTATAGCTCGTAAGTTTGCCGCCGCCGACGAAGAACTGCTGGAAATAAAAGATCGCATCGCCCTTACGCGAATAATCATCCTGCTGGTTCGGGAGCACGGGAGACTTCGTCCCGCATTTATTCGTCTTGCCGCGGTCGCTGCAGATGTAGAGCCCGAGTTCGGCCTTGGTGCTCGCGCTGACCTTCTTCAGCGTGAATGAAAGGCGAATGGGCTTGAACAGCTGCAGCAGGCTCACGTGCCTCGGGTCGGCCGCCAGGGCGTGATCCGGGGTCTCTATCGTGATCAGCACGTTGCTCGTCTTGGTATCGTCGATATAGCGTTTGATCACATCGAGATCACCGGCCTGGCACCAGACCGGCCTCGGCGTTACCTCCACATGCAGCTCGAGCCCGTTTTTCCCGGCTTTCAGGGGCAGGGTCTTGATGCCAAGCCTATCGAGCTGGGCGAACTTCAGCTGCTGAGCGATAACCTCTTTCTCATTGTTCTTGGCGAACTGAGGGCTTTCCAGCAGGGAGGGCTGGCGGTTCGGTTGCGCGTTGGGTTTCTCGCTGCTCGTCGGAGCGGGAGAAGGGCTAGGAAAAATACGGTCGACGTTCGAGTTCTTGCATATTTTTAGGAAAAATATAGCGACCAGCAGGACGCCCACGCCGATCAAAATCTGCTGCTGCTTGCCGTCTTTTGGTTTTTGTTTGGCCATTTTTCGGTACGACCCCCGCGAATCCACTTACTATATTTTTAATAATAGGGCTGAAAAAGTGGAGACCAGCTCGAGTTTTATCCGGTGTATCCACTATCTTAGACTATCTTGCCGCCAATGAGTATCCATTTCTAAAGATCGCCGGGAATTATGCCGCAGAGGGAGTGAGAAGCAGCGAGGGCCTTGAATCATGACTCTGCGTAAGAATCAAAACGGTTCAGCAACATTAGGAGCGCTGGCAGCGGTCACTGCCCTGAGCGTCACGTGGTTGTATGTCGTCGGCTTGCATTCGAAGACGGCGAATACCTTGCAGCTCGCAAAGAACGCGCGGGAGCGCGAAGCGAAGAACCTCGGCGCCATGAGCTCCCTTTCGCGATACAAAGGTTTGCTTGCCCCTAAGAAGCAGGCGGACGGCAAGAGCTATATCCCTTCCATTTACGCGACCAACTACTTCGCGCCGAACTGGAACCTGAAGCAAGGCAACGGGAGCCCGGTGAAGGTCAACGACAACAAGACGAGCCTTCCCGTATCCGATCAGAACATCAAGGAATCCGACATCGGCCGCCTTCTCACGGGCGATATGTCGATGGCGAAGGATAATTTCCAGATCGACCTCGTGAAGCCGCATCGTTCCGAAGCCCATAAGATGGCCGTCGATTACGTGACCGTGGTCGTGAGCAATATGCAGAAGGCCAACGGCAAGGATACCAGGGTCGAGCTCGGCGGTAACATCCCCATGACCGTGCCCGTGCCGATCGACTATAAGATCGTCTATAGGAAGCCGGGAAGCGGCGAGTACAAGGAGCTGACCGCAAAAGACGAGCTCACCGACGGCCCTTACGAATTCGCGGCCAGGGCTTCCGGCGTGGTCTATGATGCGAATATCTGGGTCGACGGCAAGGATATCGGCCTTACGCTCGGCGGCGTGAACCCCAAGACCGGCCTCGTCGACCACGAGGCGGTGAGCTATGACGTGAAAGACGGCTTCGTAGGCCCCGCGGTGACCTATAACCCCACCGTGAAGCCGCCCGATCCCACGACGCGGACCCTGACCAGCACCTCTACGAGCAGCTCATCCGGGGGAAGCGACTCAAGCGGCAGCGATTCCTCGAGCGGTTCGAAAGCCGGTACCGGCGGCGGCCCTTATTCGACCGACGGCACCACCTGCGGCATCATCAAAGGCAATTTGAACGGCGGCGCCAGCGGGGGATCGGGGGGATCCGACAGCGATACGGTGACGACCACGACCACGACGACCAAGATCACCGCGACGGTGATCCCTGCTTCGTATAAACGCACGGCGACGTTCAAACTCATCGTCCGCGCGGCTGATGAGACGGAATACCCCGGGGATGAGATCAAAGTGAAGGTGATGAAGGATCCGCCGCCGCCTACGGTTTCGGTCAGCACGTCGACCAGCACCTCCAAGGCTGCGGGCGATTCGAAGAAACCCGGAGGGCGCCTGACTCTCGACGATTATGCGAATAAATGCACCTCCCAGTGCGCCTATCGCGGCGAAGACCCGGTGGGCGGCGTGCTCGGCGGCGCGGCCGCGTTCGAGCACAACACCAACGACCTCTCGAGCTCGTTCACCTTCACCGAAGGCCAGAACCGCTGGGGCGTCTATGATCAGAAGGTCTGTTACAACTTCGCCCGCGGCAACAACGGCAGCGGAACGTACAACGAGCACGATACCGATATCGTGATGTACGATACTCAAAACTGCAAGCGCACCTTCCTCTTCCAACGCGGGGAGTGCGGTTGCCTCGCGCCCGACACGCTCATAACCCTGGGCGACGGCGTAACGCAGAAACGCATCGACCAGCTCACGCAGGACGATAAACTCTGGAACCCGATCGAAGGCCGGGCTTATCCGATCCTGAAGATGACGCGCGGGCCTGAGAAGAAGCCGATGTACAGGCTGCACGTCGGCCGCGAAGTGATCGAAGCCACGGAGTTCCACCCCTTCATCACCGCCGACGGCGTGAAGGCGGCCTCGCGGCTCGCAGCGGGTGAGCTTATCAAGACCGAGGATTGGGGACGCATCGATTCGATCGAGGTCCTGCCGGTGCCCGAAGAGGCGCCTATCGTCTGGAACCTCGAACTCGATACCGCCGGCGCGAGCGAACAGAGCGCGCACTACATCATGGCGAACGGCGTGGTGACCGGCGACCTTGCCATCCAGCAGAGGATCCAGGCCGGCGAGACGATCGCCGCACCCTGAAGCCCAGCCTCAGACGTGCATCACGTCGGGATCCGTTTTCCTATGCAGAGCGAAGACGAGGACCAGCGCTCCGAGAGCGAGCGCTGGCAGGGTCATCGAGAGGGCGGTGCCGAGGGCCGGCCCGTCCGCTCCCAATTGCGCCGAGCGCGCGCCGACGATAGCCGGGCTGATCGC
>JASLCY010000105.1 GCA_030151925.1 Oligoflexus sp. | reverse complement strand
GCCCATGGCTTTCAGGCATTTGCTGAGCACCGGGACGACGTGCAGGACGGCCTGGTCGCGCGTCGGTTGCGAGGGTAGGGCGGCCGGCTTATTGATGACAATGACGTCGTTTTCGAAGTAAAGGACGTCTTCGGGATTCAGGACGACTTCAGGGCGTTTCGTATCGAAGAGTTTGGCGTTATATTCGATTTCGATCTTGTCGCCGCGGGCGACGGCGCGGGAAGCGATCCGAACGCGTTTGCTGTTCACGTAGCAGCCGCCCATGTCGATGATGGCCTTGGCGCGACGGCGCGAGAATCCGGGGATCTCATCGGCTATCGCGTGATCGAGCCTGGCTCCGTTGAGCCTATTGGTGACGGATATTGAGTGACGTTCCACGCGACGCTCCTTTGAAGAATAATATCGGGGACATGTCCTACCATTCTGACTGCCTCTTTGCAAGGAACTAAGGAATGAAGTATCCAGTCGACCCTTATCTCCCCGAAATCGCTAAGGCTTTGAACCAAAATGCGGCGGTCCTCCTCAAGGCCGAACCCGGTGCAGGTAAGACGACTCAGGTGCCCCTGTCGCTGCTTTCGAGCTTCAAGAGGATCCTCGTCATCGAGCCGAGGCGCCTGGCCGCCAAGCTCTCCGCGGAATGGGTCGCAAAGCAGAACGGGGACGCGGTCGGGCAGACCGTCGGTTACCAGATCCGCCTCGACACCAAACGGACGAGAGACACGCGCCTGCTTTATATTACCGAAGGCGTGCTCACCCGCCTGTTCATGTCCGATCCCCGGCTCAGCGAATTCGATCTGATCATCCTCGATGAATTCCATGAACGCCATGTCCATAGCGATATCGCCTTGGCTTTGGTGAAGGATCTGCAGAAGCGGAGAACGGATCTCAAGCTCCTCGTGATGTCCGCGACTCTCGAGCAGACGCTCTTGCAAAACTATCTCGGGCACGTTCCGAGTTTCGATATCCCGGGCCGCGTGTTTCCCGTGACCGTTCATTATCGGCCCGGAGCGCAGGGCTTTACGCTGCCGCAGCAGGTTACGGCGGCGGCGCAGGAGATGCTCGGCGTCACCGAAGGCAACATACTCGTATTCCTCGCCGGCGCCGGGCAGATTCATCAATGCGCCGCGCAGCTCGAAGGTCGCGTCGGCAATGCCGAAGTCATCCCGCTTTCCGCCGAGCAGGCGAATAACTATCAGCGCATAGTCGCGCATCCCGAGCGGCGCAAGATCATCCTCTCGACCAACGTCGCCGAGACTTCGCTGACGCTTCCCAACGTTCGCGGCGTGATCGACGGTGGAACGGCGCGCATCCTCGCCTATGCGCCTTGGAGCGGGCTGCCGACGCTCGAGGAGAAGAAGGTGAGCCAGGCCTCCTGCATCCAACGCACCGGCCGTGCGGGACGCGTTGCGGAAGGCCTCTGTTATAGGCTCTTCAGCGAGGCCGACTTCCATGCCCGGGCGAAATTCACCGAACCCGAGATCCAGCGCATCGACCTTTGCCAGATCATACTCGAGCTCCAGGACATCCATCCGGACGAGCCGATGAGCTGGGATCGCCTCAGCTGGTTGGAGCGGCCGAAGTCCGCGATCATCGAACAGAACGCGCAGCTCCTGCAGAAGCTCGGCGCGATCGATGCGCGCGGCTTCCTCACCGAAGACGGACGCCGGATGGCGGAACTGCCTCTGCACCCGCGTCTCGCCAAGATCTATCTCGAGGCGGACAAAAGGGGGATGAAGGAGGCCGGCCTGCTCGCGGCGCTCCTGATCAACGAGGGCATGCTCCTGCCGCAGGATCAGAAACCGGACGTGCATGTGCCCTCCGACGTGCTCTATCAATTGCAGATCTTCCTGGACGCCGTGCGGAAGAAGCCGCGCCGCCTGCCGATCGACGAGGCGACCCTGCAACACGTGAAACGCAGCTACGAAGGTCTGCAGAAGGCCCACGGGCTCCGGCCTCTCGATCAGGTCGCACCGGGGAACGAAGAAGACCTGCGGCTCGCCATCTTCTTCGCGTTCGCGGATCGGGTCGCGAAATACCGGCCTCTCGCCGATACCGGGCGCAGGCGCCTGAGGCACTATAATTTCTCGCTCGGCCGCGGCGCGGTGCTCAGCGAAACCTCCGCCGCGCAGGAAGAGGAGTGGCTCGTCGCGGTCGAAGCGCGCGAGAGTTATAACGAAGAGCTCGGGCGCATCTTTATCGCCTCGGGCATACCTTACGCGTTCCTGAGCCTCGATCCTTTCGGGCAGATCCATCAGGAGGATTCCATCCAGATCGATCCGAAAGCCGCGCGGCCGCGCCGCTGCCTCCAGACTTTCTACGGTAAACTCCTGATGGAGGAGCTCTGGGAGGATACGCGCGGAGAGGGCGTCCAGGACCTGCTCATGATAGAAATGCGGAAGAAGTGGCCGCACTGCTTCGAGGACGGCGAAGCCCTCGCGATCTATCATCGCAAACTCGATCTGCTCGAGAAACACGGGATCGAACATAAGATGCCGCGCTTCGAGGGGGAGATGCTCGACCTGCTCATCGACCACCTGACCGTCGGCGTGAAGTCCCTGCGGGATCTGGCGAAGCGAAGCCTCACGCAAGGCATCAAGGATCAGCTCGATTACGAGGACATCGATCTTCTGCATCGGGCCTGTCCCGACACCGTCTCACTCAAGGGCGGCCGTAAACTCAAGGTCGATTACGCCTCGGAAGCCGAGCCCTGGGTCGCGAGCCGCATTCAGGATTTCTTCGGCCAGGGCGAGACGCCGAGCCTTTGTTTTGGGCGGCATCCCCTTGTTCTCAAGCTGCTCGCACCGAGTCAAAGACCCGCACAAATCACCCGCGATCTTAGGGGTTTTTGGCAGGGTAGTTATCACGAGGTGAAGAAGGAATTGAAGCGGCGCTATCCAAAGCAGCCATGGCCAGACGATCCAGAGCATTTCGTAATGCCAAAACGCGAAGATCGTATCCCCAAAAAGTAGGACCTATTGACGCCTACGGCTTCGGAATTACTTTATAGCCCTCAGGGCTTCGCGTATAGTGAGGTCCCTGTGTGATTTGCGCCAAAGGAGTTAGCCTCATATGACCGGCAAACGTAACATCGTCGTCACCCCCGCTCTGCCTTATGCCAACGGATCGATCCACATCGGTCACATGGTTGAGCACAGCTTGGTCGATTTCTGGGTGAGATTCCAGCGAATGCGCGGTCATAGCGTTCACTTCATCTGCGCGGCCGACACCCACGGCACGCCTATCATGGTGAGCGCGAAGAAGCAGGGCATCACGCCCGAGAGCCTGGTGGAGCGTTTCCGTGCGGAGCATAGGGAAACCTTCGCGAAGTTCGGCATCTCGTTCGACCACTACGGCTCGACCAACAGCCCGGCGAACAAGAAGATCGCGGACCGCATC
>JASLCY010000609.1 GCA_030151925.1 Oligoflexus sp. | reverse complement strand
GAAGAAACGATTGCCGCCACCAAGCGTATTGAGCAAGCCAAAAGGACTACCGGTGTGATTCTGGATCTTCAGAATGCCATCGACCATATCATGCAGGAAGAAAAGGATCATGAGGGCGTGAACTGTGTGGATCTGCGACTCACGGGTTTGAGAGCCAAATTATCTGATCTCGTCAGCAAAGGCGAGGCAGCAACTGCAAAACGATTGGTTAGCGGTTCTGAAACAAAAATTCAGGGCATTCTCAACCAATGCAGCATCGAAGCGCTTACTCTCGATGCTCGGTCGAATGTAGCTGAACTCATAAAAAACGCTCGGTTAACGATTAAAGATACTGATGATACGCGATTAAACTTTCAAGCAGCCAGCGCGATGATGGCTATCAAACTCAATCGTCTGAAATTCAAGCTTCTTAAAGTAGATCTATCAGGTCATAGAGATAGTCAGGCCGCGCTTGTGTGGAATATCCAAAAAAACGAGCTGCTGACGACGTTCAACACTGCAATCGGGCAGGATGTCCCTCGTCCTAGCTTCAAGAGCTGGGACGATCTGCTTGCCTATGATCAGATCGTGAGCCGTGCGGAGCAGGATCTCGATCTCATCGATAAGGGGCAATGAATGAAAAAGGCTTTCCTCATATTTCTCCTTAGCATCGCCCCAACTCTGCATGCGGCCGATATCGGCTCGACAAAGACAGGGGGTAGTGATGTTCCTGTTGCGCCTCCGAACTTTGGTTCCGGCGTCTCGGTAGGCCCCAAGATGCCGGACAATTTCACTCCCCCAGATGGCTACTACTATGCCCACTGTGGAATGAATTTCGGCTGTAATTTTCTCAAAAAAGGGGCTGAACAGACGTTCCAAAATGAAGCGAGAGCTATAGTTCAGCAGAATGATCGCCTGTTTGAGAAAAAATTAGACTCGGAAACGGCCAAGATCGATAGTGATCTTAATGCCCTTCGCCAGCATAATGGTACGCTCAGTTCCCCCGAAGGCCAGGCTGCGATGGCTAAAGTCGATCAGGCAAAACAACTCAGGGAGAAAGCCGCCCAAATAAGGCAAGGCGTCCTTCAGTTCGTAAAAACAGCAGAAACCAAGGTCGAAGACTTCTTGAAAATAACTTTTGGCCTTGCCTTGAGTGATACGACCCAAAAAGAGGTTCAGGACAATCAGATTCGTCTTGAGGGCCTCATGAAGTCGCGCACCGAACGGTTGGCAAATCGGTCCGAGTCTTCATTTGATGAATTTACGAATCTTTCGAATCAATATTCTCAAGACAAGAATCTCAACTACGGTGAGATGCTTGAACGGGCGAAAGCTTATCAGGACCTTGGAGAAACAGAGGCGGCCAATAAGCTGAATGCCATGGCTGACCGTTGGAAGGCTTTTGAGTCGGGCGAAGGTTTGCCGACGATCCAGGTTAGCAAAGAGGCGCTTGACCTCAACCCAGAGTTGTCTGGAATCAGCTTGACTAATTTTCAAGGTTACGAGACGACTCTGCTGGCCAATACTTTTGCGAGCACGCAAAGTCCCTTATCCACATATTATGGCGAGGGACTGGTGCAAAATCTCCTCGCCCTTCAGAAAGACGAGTTTGCGCATAAGTTCTTAGGTATCGCGGAGTATGCCTGGAACCTGTCCCTAAACCTGACGTTCAATCCCGATTTCCAATGGAATGTTGGGAAAAGCGCATTCATCGCCGTAAAAGACGATTTAGTGGGAACTTGGCATCTCGTAAGGCACCCGATCGATTCGACCAAGGCCTTGGGCACGGCTATCTGGAACTACAAGGAAACTTACCAAGTCGTCAAGGTAGCTATTATAGATGCCATGCGTGACCTTAGCACCTGCGACCGCGCAAGCGATGAATGCGCTAAAGTCTTAGGCAAGATTACTGGAGATGTGGTCTTTGGGATTGAGTCAGGCGCAGCAGTGTCAAAGGGTCTTTCTGCTCTCCGAGCAGTCGGTGAACTGGATGCGGTGGCTGAGAGCCTGAGTCAGGCAAGTATTAATCTCGCGAACAAAGCAAATAAACTAGGGATCGATCCTGAAAAGTTTAACCAAATTTTAGAACAGACATCGCAGATTATTGGTTGCAAAACGAGCTTATGTGAATCCAAAATTCTGACTACTAGTAACGCTACACTCGAATATGCGTCACTAGGGGGTCAAAGTGCCAATGCAATTTCATCAAGGATTGAAGATTTTCTAAATACTATTTCTTCTCAAGGATGGCTTGACCCTGACCTCAGTCAGGATTTCACTAGATGGTTAAAAAAGCCTTTCGATTCTCATCCGGAAAGAGGGGCTATTGGAGGGTCTGATAAGACTCTGGAATCGATTAGGAGTTTAAGACCGGAAAGACCGATTTTAGAAGGAGCTAAATTATTTGAAGATATACCCCGATCTTTGAGAGCAAATGTTTGGGATATAATGGAAAATCTTCCTCAATCATTGAAGGGTGATGTAGAATGTCAAAAATTCATTAACACATTACGTCCTCATGATCTTACAGCAAATTTAAAAGGTTGGATTTCTCTCGATCTTGTTCCAAACAATCCAAGTGCTTCGCCTTTAAGGTTTCTATACAAAGTTGAAAGTGATGGATCTATTAAATGGATGATCAAGGATACTCATTAATATGAAAAAATATATTTTAGATGGCTCAAAAATCAATAACCTTAACGATTTCTTTAAGCAATTTGGAGAGATGGTCAACGGGCCAGGAGGATACTTCGGCAAAGATCTCGCATCATTTGATGATTGTCTATTCGGAGGATACGGTTTAGAAGGTGATACCATCATTTTCTGGAAAAACAGTGATATAAGCAAAAACATCTTCGACCATGAAGCTTTGAATGCTTGGTCTGAGGAACAGATTCAGATGAAAAATTACCTAGATGAGGAAGGCCTGAGTTATTTCAAAAACCTTATTACAACCTCACTCAAGGGAGAAGGTCCTAGTCTTTTCGATATTATTTTAGAATCAATCCAGTCGGTTGAAAAAAGAACCCAAGGTAAGATGAAAATATTAGTCATCCTTGATTAACTCGGGTGTTGCGCGAAAAATATAGCTTCACTGATAAGCCCTGATATAACTGGCATCGATCATCCTTGAATAGAAAAGACTCGACTTATCGAGTGCTATAGGCCTTACTTCTCGTAACGCAGTCATAACGTTAGAAAATGATTTCGAAGCAGCGAAGAAAGCCTTGGAGTCTGGGAAAAACACTACAGGATTTTCCAAAGACACAGGGAATTTTCCCTTTGAAAATCAAAACCGATCTCAGCATGCATCTCGTCACTTGACAGAAGCAGGTTTACTTCCTAACTGGAGTAAGGCAACCTACGAAACATATAAATCGATGGGTAAAGATATTTTGGAAAACCCCATTAAAACGTTCGACACATCACTCAGAGATGGTCCCTCAATCAAGGGCTTCTACGGAAAGATAAGCGGCAAGGATGTTGTCTTTCTAGTTTACAAAGATGGAAAATATGCAACTCAAATCGCCACCTCTTATATACCAAGTCAACAACAACTTTTGAATTGGGGGATTTTACAGTGAACAAGATTAACTTTCCTGGTTTTCAAGAATGTCTAAAATTAATTAAAAGTAAAAATCCTATGGAATTTGAAGATGGTTTTCACTTACTTCTTCCTCACGTAAGAGAATTCGGTGAAGCAATCGTAGAGCTTATAAAGATAGAAACTGATCCTAAAATTCAATCCAGGCTTGTAGAGTTACTTGGCGAATGTGAAGATGAAAAGTATAAATCAATCTTTGAAAGTCTATTGACCAGTAAAGATCATGATGTAGTTGCATGGAGCCTCACATCACTTGAAAAGTTAAGTTCGGGAAAGAAGACTGCAAGGGAATTTAGAGCCTCCAACCCCAAATGGCTTGAATAAGATAGAAAAGACCGACTTATCGAGTGCTATACAAGAATTTACCCCCACTAAACCAAAATGAAGATAAGCACTTCGACGCAGATTATCCTAAAACGGCTAAGCATCTGATTTTAAAATCAAATATAACTCTCCCACAAAACCAAATCAACTTGACATAACCCAGTCCTTAGGCTAGGTTAAGCCGGTTTTTCCAGGCTTTTTTCATTCCGAGTCGATATATGCAACGTGAAGTCTTCAAGCTTTATCCCCAAGAAAAAATGGATCGCCAGGCCGAGATGCTGGGGAATCGCGTGAAGAAGGTCTTCAAGAGCCTCGCGCCGAAATTCGAAAAACAAAACATCGGCGCCTTCCGCCTCTACAATATCGATATCCCGGAGATACGCGCGGTCGTCGACTGGTACGAAGGCCACGTCGTCCTCGGCGAATACGTCCGCGAGCAGACCGACCATCCGCGTTATCTCGAAACGCTGTCGGCGGCGGTCGCGAGCGCCCTCAATATCCCGCTCGAAAACGTCCACACCCGCCGGCGCACGACTCGCCCGACCGAAGGCGACCGCTACGGGCGCCTCGCGCGCACCAACGAACGCCGCGAAGTGCGGGAAGGCGACGTGAAGTTCCTGATCAACCTCGACGATTATCTCGATGTCGGCCTCTTCACCGACCACCGCGTGACGCGCGGCATCGTGCGGAACCTCGTCAAAGACAAGAGGTTCCTCAACCTCTTCGCCTATACCGGCTCCTTCAGCGTTTACGCAGCCAAAGGCGGCGCGAAATCGGTGACGACCGTGGACATGTCGCGCCGCTACATCGATTGGGCGAAGGAGAACATGGCCCTGAACGAGCTCGACAAAAGCTGCCACCAGGAATGGCACGCGACTGAGGTTCGTGAATATCTCGAGCAGGCCTCCATGCGGAAGAACCGTTGGGACGTGATCTTCCTCGATCCGCCGTCCTTCTCCACGCGCGAGGGCATGACGCCCTTCGATATCCAATACGATCATCGCAGCCTGATCGAGAGCGCCCTCGCAGTGCTCGACAAAGGCGGCGTCCTCTTCTTCTCGACCAACCACCAGCGCTTCGAACCCGATTTCGAAGACCTTATCGATGCGACGGTCGAGGAAATTACCCATATGAGCCTGCCTATCGATTACAAAGGCAAAACCCCGCATA
>JASLCY010000589.1 GCA_030151925.1 Oligoflexus sp. | reverse complement strand
GATTGCAAGAGCTGTCACGTGGACTATCACGGTTACGGCAAGGAAATCGCCGATAAGATGCCGGGTCCTCTGGCGAATTGCCAAATGTGCCACGTAGAGACAGCCTGGAAACCTGATATCAAATTCGACCATAATACGCAGACGCGTTTCCCGATCACGGGTAAACACAAGCAGAACGTGTGTTTCGATTGCCACAAGCCTACGGGCGGCAAGGCGCTGAATTCGAAGCCCAACACGCTCCGGAAGTATTTCTTCCCGACTATCCTGACCAAGACTTGCGAGAACTGCCATAAGTCTCCGCACCCGGCCGCGTTCCATAAACGCTTCAACGGGGTGCCTTGCGCCTCGTGCCACGTGACCGACGGCTGGTCGATACAGAACCTGAACGGCCAGATCCTCGGTGATAAATCCTTCCACTCGAAGACGCGTTTCCCTCTGACCGGCGCGCACCAGAAGGTGAACTGCAAGACCTGTCACGTGCAAAAGGGCCAGGAAGTCTATAAATTCGCGAACGCGGAGAAGAACTTCTGTGTAAGCTGCCATGCGACGCCGCACAAGGGCCAGTTCTCGGACGCTACGGTGGAAAAAGCCTGCTCGACCTGTCACACGACCGAGAAGTTCTCGAAACGCCTGCCTTTCGACCACGACGCCAACACCGTCTTTAAATTGATCGGCAAACATAAGACGATCGAGAGCTCCTGCAACAAATGCCACGTGGCGACCAATCAGAAGCTGCCGGTGAAGCCGCCGGTCGTCGCGCACCTCTTCAAGTTCAGCCGCACGCCGGATCCGAACCTCTGCAAGGACTGCCACGCGAACGTTCACCAGAAGCAGTTCGACGCCGACATGCAGAAGAAATCGTGCGCGGCGTGCCACACTCCGAACGGCTTCGACAAACTCAACGAGTTCAACCACGATCAGACGGCGTTCAAGATCACCGGCGCCCACGTGAAGATCAAGAACAGCTGCGTGGAATGCCACAAGCCTTCGAACGACATCGTCCTGGCGACGAAACCGCCGAAGAAGGGGCACCAGTTCCTCTTCCCCGGCGAGCAGAAGGGCTTCTGCGAGAGCTGCCACGTGAACGAGCACAAAAATATGTTCGAGCCGAAGTTCTATAACAAGCCCTGCGTCACGTGCCATACGACCGACAGCTTCGAGAGACGCAAGTCCTTCGACCATAATCAGACGAGCTTCGAGCTGAAGGGCAAACACCAGAAAGTGAAATGCGCGGAGTGCCACACTCCGACCAAGGAGCGTTTCACGGAAGGTAAGAAGGATTTCAAAGGCAAATACGAGTTCCCGGATATCGCGACCAAGAACTGCGCGGCCTGCCACCGCGATCCGCACAACGGCGGCAACGGAACCCAGTGCACGAAGTGCCACACGGAAGCGGGTTGGAAGAACGCGGGTGATTTCCATAAGGATATGGAGCTCGTGGGCGTGCATCTGCAGACCGACTGTAAGTCGTGCCACAGCGTGGGCCGCATCCTGAGGGGCTCAAGCCAGGAATGCAGCGTCTGCCACATCAAAGACGACAACCACAACGGCCAGCTGCCCCAGTGCGGGGAGTGCCATCTCCAGAACTTCTGGACGCAGACGAGCTTCGATCACAACCTCACGCGTTTCCCCCTGCAGGGCGCGCATAGGGTCACGGAGTGTCGGGCTTGCCATAACGAAGGAACGTACCGAGGCCTGCCGACCGATTGCCGTTCGTGCCACTTCCGTGATGCCGATGCGGTGGTCGCGCCTGATCACAAGGCGAGCGCCCGCTTCCTTCACTGCGATCGTTGCCACAACACCTATAGCTTCCCGGGTGCGACCGCGAAATAAACCTCAGGCGCGGCCCTAGAGGATAAGCCTCCCCATGCGTCTCCGGTATTCATCGCTCAAGGGGTGGTGAATGCCGAGCAGCTCGAAGATCCCGAGAAGGGTCTTGCGAACTTTCCCTTCCCCGTAATTCTTGTTTTTCGCCAGTATCGTCAGCAGCTGCTCCAGCGCTTCCTGAAAGCGGCCTTCGAGCGCGAGCACCATCGCGTGTTTATAAACGCTTTCGAGATCGCCCGTGGCCGCGGCCTTTTCGGTCGAAGCCACATCCCCGTAGGCGCGCGCTTCGGCGAAGAGCGCCAGCTGCTTTCTTAGCCCCTCCGCCTCAGGAAAATTCGCGGCCTGCACGAAGAGCATCGCCTCGTCCCAGCGTTTGAGCTGGATCAGCGCCTGCGTTTTGAGGGCGGCCGCCTGGCTGTGGCTCGGGTCGGCTTTCAGGAGTTGATCGAGGACCGCGAGCGCGTCGCCCCATTCGCCTTGTTCGGTGAGCTCCTTCTCGACGGTATAGAGGTCTTTCTCCGGAGCGGGGCAGTAATGCTCGATGAAGCGGCGGATTTCGCCTTCCGGCTGCGCGCCGTTGAATTCCGCGACGAGTTTGCCGCCGATCACCAGCTTCACGGCCGGTATGCTGCGGATCTGGAACTGGGCGGCGAGCTCCTGGTTCTCCTCGGTATCGCATTTGGCGAGGACGAAGCGGCCGTCGTAGGCTTTCGCCAGCTTCTCGAGGACCGGCGTCAGCGTTTTGCAAGGCCCGCACCATTCGGCCCAGAAATCGAGGAGGACGGGGACTTCCATCGACTTCTGCACAACGTCGCTCATGAAGTTCTGTGCTGTCACATCGAAAATCAGCGGCTGAGTCATCACGGTCCTCCGGACTTTGGGGGGCAAGGGGCGAGCTTAGCAGAAAAAAATGGATGATTAAAGTCCGAGGATTTGCCAGGATGCCTGTGGGAAGCGAAGGAGGATGATATGCGGGACGTCCTGGCGAAACTCGTGAAGCTGCTCGACGTGCAGGCGATAGAAAGAAACGTGTACATAGGCCAATGCGAGGATCTCGGTTTTCGCAACCTCTTCGGTGGGCAGGTGCTCGGGCAATCCCTGATCGCCGCGGGCCGGACCGTCGAGGAAGGCCGGCCGGCGCATTCCCTCCACGGTTATTTCCTTCGCCCCGGGAACAGCCAGGATCCCGTGTATTACGAAGTCGACCTCATTCGTTCCGGGCGGAGCTTCTCGACCCGGCGCGTGGTGGCCAAACAAAACGGCCTCGCCATCTTCAGCATGTCGGCGTCTTTCCAGGGGCACGAGCCGGGCCTCGACTTCCAGGTGAAGATGCCTCAGGTCAAGGGACCGGAAGGCCTGGCGAGCGAAGAGGAGCGGGCGCGACAAGCGGCGGCTTTGATCCCCGAGGAAAGGCGCGCGAAATTCACTCGTGAACGCCCGATCGATCTGCGGGAAGTCGATCCGCAGAATCCCTTTGAGCCGAAGCCCGCCCCGGCCTTACGCAATACCTGGATAAAAACCGTCGATGCCCTGCCGGACGACCCGCTCATCCATCGCGCTCTGCTGGCCTATAGCTCCGACTTCGGCCTCGCGACGACCTCGCTCCTTCCGCACGGGATCTCCCTGTTCAAAGGCGATCTGCAGATGGCGAGCCTCGATCATGCGATGTGGTTCCATCGGGACTTTCGTTTCGACGAATGGCTGCTCTATCACACCGAGAGCACCGTGACCCACGGCGCGCGCGGTTTCAATATCGGGAAGATCTTCGCGCGGGACGGCGTCCTCGTCGCCTCCGTCACCCAAGAGGGCCTCATGAGGCAAAGGCGCGAGAAGAAGGCCGGCGGTTAAAACTGGTCTTTCGCTTTACGGATCGCCGCAAAGACCTCGACCGGCGTATCGCCCTGCGACTTAAAATAAGGATGATCGGCGAGCAGGAAGGGATTGAAGGCCTTCTCCTTCTCTAAACGCGTGGGCACGGTCGCGCCCTCGTGTTTCAGCCTCGTCTCGAGCGTGAGCACGTGCTCTTTAAGCCCGGGAAAATCGGGAGCGATATGCAGAGCGAAACGAGCGTTGGCGAGCGTGTATTCATGAGCGCAGAACACCAGGCTCTCGGGCGGCAGATCCCTTAAGGTCCTGAGGCTTTGCCACATCATCTCCGGAGTGCCCTCGAAGAGCCGGCCGCAGCCGAGCGCGAAGAGGGTGTCGCCGCAGAAGAGCCAGTTCGCGTCGGGCAGGAAATACGAGATGTGGCCCAGCGTATGGCCCGGGGTATCGAAGACCTTGAGCGTGCGGCCGGCAAAACGCACCGTATCACCGCCTTTCAGCGTATCGCTGAGACCCGGTATGCGTTCCTTGTCGTGGGCGGAGCCGTAGATCCGGCAGCCGTACCGCTCTTTCAAAGCCTTGTTCCCATGCACATGATCGTCGTGATGATGCGTGTTGAGTATCATGCTCAGCGGGCGGCCCAAGGCCTCGAGGAGCTCCAGGCATTCGGGGGATTCCGCGGGATCGACCACCAGGGTCTCGCCCGAGTCGTCGTCGGTCAGGAGATAGGTGTAATTATCCTTCCGCAGCGGGATCTGATAGATCTTCAGCGATTCATGCTGGAAAGTGCGCATGCCGTTAACCTCTCAAGCTCGGGAAGAGTTCGATGATGAGGCGGTTCTGCCTCGCGCAGACCGTCCCTATATCTTCGTTCCATCGATCAGCCGCGAACTTCAGCATATCTTTGATGAACACCGGCGTCGCCAGCGAACCGTCGGCGAAATGGAAGGGGCTGTCCGTTTCAAAGACGATGTGCTCGCGGTCCACGTTCTCAAGGAGGCCGTGCGGATCTTCCTTGAGGAGGCGCGGCGGCAGGCAGATGCGAAAACCGAGGGCGATATAATCCGCCGCGATCTGAGGGTGGCCCCAGAAGCTATGGATCAGGCCGCGAAACGGTTTTTTCTGTTGCCTGTGAAAGCGTCTGAGCAGCGGCAGGGCATCATGGTGGGCCCTGACGATATGCAGGATCAGAGGATGCTGCGGAGCTTCGCGCGCGACTTCGAGCTGCCGTTCGAACCAATGCTTCTGCCGCGTGCGCGCGGCTTCGTCCTTCGCTCGGAAATAATCGAGGCCCAGCTCTCCCAGCCCCACGCAGCGATCGAGGCTGCCCTGCAGGGTGCGGAGGCCCGCCTCGAGTTCGTCATCGGCCATGGCGTCCACGCTCCAGGGGTGAAGGCCGAAGGCGCGCGCCACACGCACGGACGCGGGGAGGGCGAGGCGCTCCTGCTTGAGCCAATCCTCGGGATCGGTGCCGGCGAGGACGAGAGCGTGAATGTTTTCGTGGACCAGGGCCTTATAAAGATCCTCGCGTCCGGCATCAAACGCCGGGTCGCTCAGGTGACAATGCCCGTCCATCCACACTGTTTGATTCATGGTTCGCCTCAGCCTCGGAGTGGTTGGCCAGATAGAGATCGATCGCCGCGGCCGCCGCGGCGAAACCCAGGCTGCCCGCGACGAAGCTCGCGGTCCCGTAACCGGTGGTGCAATCCATCCTCGTATTTACGCCTTTTTCGCGAACCGAGCAAACTTCGCCTTTGGAGTTCGGGAACACCGGGACCTCGACGCTGAACACGGCGGGGATGCGCAACGGGCCTTCGCCGGGAATCGCATGGATTTTTCGGAGTTTCTTGCGGACGTTGCGCAGCAGGGTGTCGTTGGTCGTATCCTGCAGGTCCGCGCGGCGAATCGAGGTCGGATCGATGCGGCCGCCGACGCTGCCGCAGGTCACGATGGGCTTCTTCAGGCGATAGCATTCCGCGAGCAGCAGGCATTTGTTTTCCATGCTGTCGATCGCATCGACGATGACGTCGTATTCCTCGGCGAGGATGGCGGCGGCGGTCGAGGCCGTGAAGAAATCCACGATGGTTTTGATCTGAGCCTGAGGGTTGATGAGGAGCATGCGCTCCTTCATCGCGTCCACCTTGGCTTTGCCGATGTTGCCGTCCAGGGCGTGGATCTGGCGGTTCGTGTTCGAAATGCAAACTTCGTCGAGATCTATCAAAGTGATGTGCTCAATTCCTGTGCGTATAAACGCTTCGGCCGTCCACGAGCCCACGCCGCCAATACCAACGATTGCAACGCGCGCTTGCTTTATTTTGCGCCATGCTTTTTGGCCGTAAAGACGACCAATTCCGCCGAATCGCTGCTCATGGTCTTGCATTGAGTATCCCTTTTTGAGCTCTGTTTAATAATTAAGCAAACCTGTATACCATGTATTTATCAACCTGTTCAGCAGCCAACCGCGAGAGTTTTCCACCGAGCTTGTGGATAAAATTAAGCCAAATCATCCAGGCTTGACCAGTCAAAGGTATAGCCTTTTGCGTGACTCCCCGAGCTGTGTTATGAATTCGGTCCAGAGTTTTGCCGGTGGAGTCTACACTTTTGTCGAGCGCTTTTCCTCACATAGAATGGCAGTCCTTCCAAAAATGGCCGCATGTTCGTCAGCTCCTTCGGGCTTTGCCCACCGTTTCGTCCTGTGCCTCCTGGCCTGCGCCGGAAGACTGGCAGACCCTGGCCCAGAGAGAGAAGCTATGGGAATGTCTCGGTCATGATTTGACGTTCATGTTCGAGCAAAAACCCGGGCAAAGGGTGAAACGCAAAGAGTCGAAAATCGATCGCGCCGTTCGCGGCTACGAATACTCGATCCTCGAGAAGCGCGAGATCCCCACCCGCGCCGCGAACCTCCATGATTTTTTCAACGCCATCGTCTGGTTCAATTTCCCGAAAGCCAAATATCATCTGCACAGGCGCGCCTATGAAGTGCAGACCGCGTGGAGCGCGGAGTTCCCGGGGCAGGGCCGCTGCCCGCTCGCCGACCGGCTCACGTGCTTCGATGAAGGCGGGATAGTCTGGGACCTACCGGAAGGCCTAGGGCGCGACGCGGTCGAGAGCTTGGTCCAAAGCCGGGACGACGAGGGTAAACGAGCTCTCGTCCAGCGGCACGCCGGGAGTTTTGCGCTCTTCGGTCACGGCATGATGGAAGTCATGCTCAAGGGCGGCTCGAACATCTACGCGAGCTGCATCATCGTCGATCCGGGGCCCGGCTCGCTCGACGAGAGGCTCGCCTCTTACCTCGAGGGCTTCGATGCCCGACGGCCCGCGCACGGCGGCATCAACATCTCCTGGCTCGTCGAGACATGAAAAAAGCCCTTGGCCGCGGTGCCAAGGGCTTTCGGATTTAAGTAGCGTAAGATCTTATTTCGCGTTGAGGGCGGCTTCGAGATCCTTGCGGTTCTCGGTTTTGAAGCCGTCGAGATCCTTGTGGATCGCGTTCTGGGTCGAGAGCGCGGCGTCGAGCTTCGCGACGGCGGTCTTATCGAGGGTCACGCCGTTCGCCGGGTGGCAGCCGGCGCAGACTTGCAGAAGCGTATTGCCTTTGGTCGCGTCGCCCGTACCGGAGCTGGCCGTGGTATCGGTCGTTCCATCGCCGGTATCGGTGCCGTCACCCGTATCGGTGCTGGTATCCGTACCGTCGCCGCTGTCGCCGCTATCCGTGCTGTCGCCGCTGTCGGTCGAGCCTGAATCGTCGCCTTCGCCGGTCGCGCCCTGGGCGAGCTTTTCTTTATATTGGCCCGCTACGGACTTTTGCTGCGTACAACCTACAGCGAGCAGAGTCGAGAGTCCGA
>JASLCY010000551.1 GCA_030151925.1 Oligoflexus sp. | reverse complement strand
GAAGAACCTCCCAGGCACCCTGATGGTGAACATACTCCCTCGCAACCTCTATCACATCGATAGGCTGCTGCAGCACTTCGATAAGGACGCGAAGGTCATGTTCGAGGTCTCGGAGTCCGAGGCGATCAACAACCTCGACCTCATGCTGAAGGCCCGCGACCTGGTCCAGGACCGTTCCATGGGCATCGCCGCCGACGACTTCGGCAAGGGTTATTCGAGTCTCGACCGCATCATCAAGATACGTCCGGACATCATCAAGTTCGATCGCGGCATGATTCAGGAGATCGACAAGGATCCCGTGAAACAAGCCTACGTCCAAGGCCTCGTGACCGCGGCCAAGATCCTCAATACCACCATCCTCGCGGAAGGCGTGGAGACGTGGAACGAGGCTGAAGTCCTCAAGGCCATGGGTATCGAACTCATCCAAGGTTTCCTCGTCCACCGCCCCGAAGCTCTGCAGAACATCCAAACCCAACTCGAAGCCGGCAACGCTCAAGCGACTCAAACGATCGTGCCTCCTAAGGGCCAGGTTGCGTAACCCCTCTCTCCCGCGAATTCCTTGTTCGCCTTTTATTCATTAATTTTTGCAATAAGAATTCCTAGCTGTACCTCAGCGACGTGATTTAGTACGCATAAAATGCATATTCATAATGCATAAGATTTGGCTTTTATTGATAAGTTGTCATTGAAAACCTCAGTCCAGTCAAAAATCCCCACCGAAGAAATGCAAAAGCATAAATGTAATTAGTTGCATTAGTGAAAAGATGTGTTATTGATCATCTTGCATGGCGCAGAGAGCAACGATTCTCAATGGACGGCAGATGGATCGAAAAGAACGCTTACGTCTCGAAGCCGTTGAGTTCATAGAACGGCACTACCGGGATGCTTTGAACGGCGCATTTGATCTCGATGCTCAGGTGCTCCGCGATATGTGCGAACTGCTAGGGCTGAATCAGTCCCAGTTCGCTTTGATTCTGGGAATCGACAAGGGTTCTCTTTCAAACGTTATAAACCGCAGGCGACGCATGATGCGTTCGACCCAGCTCCTCATGCTCGAGAGGCTGGCGATGGAACTCGCGCGCCCCGGTTCGGCGCTTTGCCTGATTCAAGGCGGCCGGCCCGAGATTTGCCGGGAAGACATGCGGCTGCTCATAGAAAACATCCGTTTCAACCTGCGGTTCGATAAAAAAGCCGAGAGTTGACAACGTTCATCGAGTTTCAAGGAACATAACTTGTTATCTTCGCTCTCTTTCATAGCCGCGATTGCGCTGGCGCAGGTTGATTCGCGGGCCGACGGCGCCCTGGCAGCGCCCAATGCCGCTCAGGATCAGGCCGTCACGCCGCCTAAAGTCAAACTCAGCGTGAACGCCTCCTATCCCCAGGGCAAAGAGCTCGCCGCGCAGAGCGGTGATCTCGTCCTTGCTGTTGTCGTGGGGATAGACGGGACGGTTACGGAGGCGACGGTCGCGGAGTCCGGCGGCGCGGATTTTGATGCCGCGGCTCTGGAGGCGGTTAAGAAATGGACGTTCGCGCCCGCGCAGCGGGGGAAGACGCCGGTTCCTGCGAAGATACGCATACCCTTTCATTTCAACAAACAACCCGATGCTCCGCAGCCTGCGGGTGCTGTCCCTCAGCCCGCAGCGGCGCAGGCGAATTCGCCCGCAGCGACTCAGCCCTCCGCGGCTGCGGCCCCGGCGAATTCCCCACAGCCCGCAGCAGCTCAGCCCTCCGCGGCTGCGGCCCCAATCCCGGTTCCCGGTGAGATCGAGGTGAACGTTCGCGGCAAGGTCAAACCTCCGACGCGAGGCGCCGCGGATTATCAGGTCGATGTCGGTCACTTGCGTGAGGTCCCTCGGCAAAACGCGGCCGAGATGCTCAAACTCGCGCCCGGCATACTGCTGACCAATGAGGGCGGGGAAGGGCATGCGGAACAGGTCTTCCTCCGCGGTTTCGATGCGCGTGAAGGCCAGGACATCGAATTCTCGGTCGACGGCGTGCCTATCAACCAAAGCGGCAACCTGCACGGCAACGGTTACGTGGATTCGCATTTCATCATACCGGAGCTCGTGGAATCGCTGCGGGTGCTGGAGGGGCCGTTCGATCCGCGGCAGGGCAACTACGCCGTCGCCGGCTCGACCGATTATCACCTGGGCCTGGAGCAGCGCGGCCTCACCGTTAAATATTCCACGGGGAATTACGGGACGACCCGCGAACTACTCATGTACGGCGATCCCAGCTCGGGGCCGGGCAACTTCAGTGCGGCCGAGCTTTATCAGACGGCCGGCTACGGCCAGAACCGGGATGGACGCCGCGGCACCGTCATGCTCCAGCGCGAAGGCCAGCTGAGCGACAAGACCCGCTTCCGTTTTGCCGCGAACGCTTACCTTTCGAGTTTCCATACCGCCGGCGTGATCAGCGAGGACCAGTACCGTTCCGGGCAGAAGGGTTTCTTCGATACCAACGATTCCCGCCAGGGCGAAGACACCTCGCGCGTCTCCCTCGCCGCCGAGATCGAGACCAGCGAGAAGAAGTTCCGGACGAGCAACCTCACGTTCTTCACCGCGACCCCGCTGCACCTGCGAGAGAACTTCACGGGTTTCCTGCTCGACGTGCAGGAGCCTTTGCAGCAGCCGCACCCTCAGCGCGGCGACCTGATCGATCTCACGAATATGTCTTACACGTTCGGCGATAGGGGTTTTGCCCGTTACACCGATGAAGTCTTCGGCCTGACGCAGGAGTTCGAAGTCGGCTTCTTCGCCCGCGAGGATTTTGTCGAAGCCAAGGAGCAGCGCATCGAAGCCGCGACAGGCCACCCTTATATGACCGATACCGATATAGAATCCAAGCTCGGCGATATAGGGCTCTATGCGGACCTCAACCTCAAGTTCGCGCGCTGGCTCTCCCTGCGCGGCGGCGTGCGTACCGATCTCTTCACCTATGACGTGAACGATAAATGCGCGGTGCATTCGGTCGAGCACCCTTCGCAGACCAATCCGCCGGGCGATGCCTCGTGTCTGAGCCAGCAGGGTTTTGCGCAATATAGGGAGCCGAACCAGGGCGCGACCACCAACAGTTCCGCTATCATGCCGAGGGTTTCGCTGCTCATAGTGCCGTTCCAGGGCGTGACGCTCTCGGCCAGCACCGGCGAAGGCATCCGTTCGATCGATCCGACCTATATTTCCCAGGATGCGAAGACGCCTTTCGCCAGCGTCGATTCAAAGGAGATCGGCTTAACCTACGAAGGCTCTGTCGCTGCCGGGCTTCGAGTGGCGGCGAAGGTCGCCGGCTTCAAGACGACTGTCGACAAGGACCTCATCTTCTCGCAGACGGCCGGCCGCAATCTGCTCGGCGGCGCGACGGTGCGCACGGGAACGGTGAACTCGATTCGCCTGACGGGCCAGCACTTCGACCTTTCGGCGAACGCGACTTTCGTCAAAGCGAAGTTCGCCGACAGCGGCCTCCTAATTCCCTATATCCCGGATCTCGTCCTGCGTTCGGACCTGGCGATCTTCGGCATCTTGCCCTACACGGAATTCGCAGGGCCGACGGGCATAAAATCCACGTTTTCCCTCGGCGCGACCTATGTCGGCCCCCGGCCGCTGCCTTACGGAACCCGCTCCGATCCCATCGAAACGCTGGACGGCAACCTGACCTTCGGCTGGGCGATGTGGGAAGTGGGCCTCGCCGTCCAGAACATCACCAACAAAACCTATAGGCTCGGCGAATACAACTACCCTTCGGATTTCCATGCGTCCGCGTTTCCGACGCTCGTCCCCGAACGGCACTTCAGCGCAGGCTCGCCGGAGACCTACCTCGCTTCGATCAGTCTGCATCTCGGAGGTCAATGATGAAACGCCTGTTATCCATCACCCTGAGTTTTATGGTCGCGGCCTGCGGCCACGGTTCGACCGGCAGCTCGCTCGTGAACTTCAAGGCGACCGCCACCGGCGTCCCCGCGCAAAACGGAACGCTCGCCTTCACGTCCGGACGCGGCGCGCAGGTCACTCTTACGAAAGCCGCGCTTCATATCGGCGCCATCTATCTCAATCAATCCGTCTCCGTCTCGGGCGCGGCCTCCCAGCCGTGCATTTCCCCAGGCACCTACGTGGGCGAAGTCTTCGGACCTCTCGACGTCGATCTGCTCGCAGCGGCTCCCGCGACCTTTCCCCATGCCGGCGAAGGAACCGAGACGCGGGCGAAAACCGCCGAGATCTGGTTGACCGGAGGCGACATCAACGCCGATCAGGATGCGACGGTCATCCTCGATGTCGCCGGGACCGCGGTCCAGGACGGCGTCACGTATCCCTTCACCTCGTCGATAACGATAAGCTCGAACCGCAAACCGAAGGTCACCAATCCGGCCCTGCCGGGAGCGAACCCGATTTGCCATCAAAGGATAGTCACGCCGATCACGGTCGATCTCACGCCTATGAGCGGACAGACCCTGGCTTTGACCATCGATCCCCGGCCCATGTTCAACGCCGTGGATTTCAGCCTCATGACGAAAGTCTCGGACAGCCCCCTGCTTTAC
>JASLCY010000541.1 GCA_030151925.1 Oligoflexus sp. | reverse complement strand
TGATCTCCTCGCAGGACGAGACCTTCGTCGTGACCCACTATCTTGCGCAGGATTTTCCCCAGGAGCTGATGACCCTTCAGCTCAATATCCTCAACAAGCTCTTCATCCCCGTCGACCTGAAGTCGACCGATTCCTTCATCCGCAACGAGAAGGAGGAAGGCGGCTTCTTCAGCATCCGCTACGCCTTCGAGCACAAGCCGAAGACCACCGAGGTCACCAGGACCTGGGTTCAGGCCCTGGCCGGCACGATGAAAGTCGACGCGGATAAAAACACGTTCCATTATGTATTCGATGAAGGCGGCCGCCTGATCAAGGTCATCGGTTCCTTCACGCTGCACGTGACGGATCCCAAGCCGACCTCCTACATCACGGAGTTCTCGGCCGTCGTCAAGGGCAGCGAACCCACGCCGGCGACCCAGCCGAAGATAGCCCGCAACGCGTTGAAACGCGTGGATTTCTACGGCCGCCTCAGCTCGCCGGGCGACGCCGCGAACGGCGATGAGCCGCAGATGACGCTCGACGAGGCCCTGAAAGCGGTCGACTCCTTCACCGACAAGGCCACTCCCGGCGAGGATTACCATCTCTTCGCGGCTCTGACGAACGAGCTGCACGCGCATCCCGAGAACCTCGGCAAGGTCGTCGACAAGATCACCTCGATCAAGGCGCGCGACGAGGACTCCAAACGCCGCGTGAATATGCTCTTCACGGTCCTGGCCGACACCGGCACCAAAGAGGGCGCGGACGCGCTCGCCGATCTCGCCGGCCCCAAGTGCCCGGACGATTATTGCAAAGACCAATCGCTCATGGCCTACAACCTTCACACCAACCCTTCGGCGCCCAGCGCGGAGAAGGTGCTCGAGATCGCTGAGACCAGCGCGGATCGCGAGGTGGCTTCCACCGCGTATCTCGCGGTCGGCGCCGCCGCGGCCAAACTCAACGGCCAGGCCGCGGAAGTCACCAATGCCCTGCTCGCCGACATCAACAACCCCGATAAGGCGAACCTTAAACCCGACATACTCCGGGCCATGGGTAATCACGGAAGCCCCGATTACCTCCCGGCCATCACCAACAATCTCGCGGTGGAGGACGATACGACCCGCGGCGCCGCGGTCTACAGCCTGCGCAACATCCCGAGCGATAGCGTGAACACGACCCTTATGGATCAGCTGCAGAAAGAGACCGAGCTCTTCCCGCAGAAAGAGACGCTCAAAGCCCTGGGCGCCCGCAACCTCACCGCCGAGCAATACCAGGCGATCGCGCAAAAGGCGCTGACCTACCAGGAGGACGTCCAGACCGATGCGACCCGCGTTCTCCTGAACGCCTACATCCAGAATCCGAAAGTGGCCAGCGACGCGCTGCATACGCTCAAGGACGGTTCGCAGTTCCAGGACGTGAAGGCCTTCATCGATGAAGAGCAGAAACGCGCCGACGAGAACGCGGCGATCGACGAGGAAGCGGCGACCGCCCCCTCGGCCCAGTAAAAAGCCTAAAAAGAAAGCCCTCGGTGACGATCACCGAGGGCTTTTTCTTTTGGCCTTGAGTCACACCGAGCGCGTCAGGCGCCTCAGCTTCCGCTGCCGATCGAGCGCGAGCTCGAGCAGCCGCCCGATCAATTGCTGAGGCGTGTAGCCGGCGTGCTCCCAGAGCTGGGGATACTGCGAGATCGAGGTAAAGCCGGGCAGGGTGTTGGCCTCATTGAAGTAGAAGCGGTTATCGTCCTTATTGAGGAAGAGATCGATGCGCGCCATGCCGTAGAGGTTGAGGGCCTTGAAGACTTTCTTCGCGAGCGCCGCGCCTTCCGCCGCGACTTTCGCTTCGATCTTGGCCGGGACGTGGACGGTGGCCTTGCTCGCCTGCGAATATTTCTCTTCGTAGGTGTAGAACCCCTCGGCGACGCCGACTTCGCCCGCGGCGCTGATATCCGGATCATAATCGCCGAGGCAGGCATATTCGATTTCGCGGACGTTGAATCCGGTCTCGAGCAGGATGTGCTCGTCGAATTCAAAGGCGTAGTGGATCGCGTCCTTGAGCTCGGCTTCATCCTTCGCCCTGCGGATGCCGACCGAGCTGCCGAGGCTCGCCGGTTTCACGAAGATGGGATACGAAAGCTCCGTCTTGGCCCTTTGCAGCAGGACGTTGGCGTTCTTCTCCCACTCGGCGCTGCGCACCGCGATATAGGGCACGATAGGGACGCCCGCGTGCTCCGCGAGCTGCTTCGCCACGACCTTATCCATGGCTATCGCCGAGCCGAGCAGCGAAGGGCCGACGTAAGGCACTTCCTTGAGGTCGAAGAAGCCCTGGAGCGCGCCGTCTTCACCCGTGGTGCCGTGGATGATGTTGAAGACCACCGCGTTCTCGACCTTGCCGTCGCGCTTGAAGAATTCCTCGAGCAGGGCGCGGCTCTCGTCATCGCCCTCGGCGTGCGGCGCGACCGGCAGGCTCACGGGTGTGCCGCGCTCGAGCGCAGCGCGGTTTTGCGCGTGCCAAACGCCGGTCTTGTCCACCGCGAAGGCGAACACATCGTATTTCGCACGATCGATATTCTTGAAGATATAAGAGGCGCTGCGGCAGGAAACTTCGTGCTCGGTCGAACGCCCTCCGTAGATGACGATCGCTCTGGTCTTGGCCATGGGGTCCACTCCTTTATAAGCCCTTCCATCGTAACAGAAGCGGCTGGGGAGCGAAACCCTAACCTACTCTTATTGTTTGCTAATCTCGAGAGTCGGTTCCGTCATGGCGCCCTTGGCGAGAGTGTTGGACCAGAACGCTTTCACGACATAGGTGGTGGTTTTGTTTTCGGTGACGGTCACCGGTTGGGCGAACTGTACGCTGGGAGCGCTGAGGGTGAACGAGAGATCGCTTTGATCCTTGTCGCCGCCTTCGACGGTCGGGTCGAAGGTGATCGTCAGGCCGGTGAAGGTCGTATTCTTGAACTTCTTCGCATCCTTCGACAGGAGGATTTGCGGCCTATCCACGATCTTGAAGGAGGTTTCCGCATCCAGGAGGACCGTATCGCCGCTCGCGCCGTTCAATACGATCGATTCCACCTTATAGGTCTGGAACTGCGGATCATGGTCGCCGGTCGCGGTCGCCGCGGCCTTCGCCACACCATACATCTGTATCTCGATCTTGGTTTCGTTGCTGAGGTCGCCGCAGCCCATCAGCAACGCAGCCGATCCGAATACGAATGCAAAAGACACGGTTATGGGCAGTTTCATAGAGCGGCTTCCTCTCCTGAGTGACCCTCCTTTATCGGCAAAAAGTTGATCGAATCCAAACCTCTGCTAGAATAGGCGAAACCCTTCCCCATTTTTCGAGGCCTTATGTGTTCAAAGCCGAATCATTTTAGGTGCCTTTTTGTGATTTTCACTATTTTGAGCCTCAGCGCGGGCTGCCATAAGAAAAAGTCGTCGTCCCCGGGCCTGCCGGCTCCCACGAGCGCCAGCATTCCCGAGGATTGGAACGTCCACGGCGACTATCCGAACTCCACGCTCAAAGCGAAGGAGCTCGCGCCATGAAACGACTTCCGCTCATCGCCATCGCCTGGCTCGCCCTCGCGGCCGACGCCGCGCCCCAGCCGCCAGCCGGCAAACTCGGTTACGCGCGTTTTATCGTGAAGGCCAAGGATTACCTGAGCCTCAATCTCTCCTCGCGCAGCGAGATCGCCGACGTCCAAGGCGATACGCTCGAGATACTGGCGCCGATCGACGACCTTTCGCAGCTCGACGGCATGGCGACGCAAAGCCACGCGGCGACCGGCTTCTGCGGGAGCATGGACTTCTACCCGCTCGGCTACGAGCTGACGTCGACGGTCACCCACAAACCGCCTTATTTCGCCGCGGAGGCTCACTTCTCCGCTCTCGAGCCCATCCTCGGCGAAGTCTCGGTGAACAACATGCACGCGACGATCGAGACCCTGTCCGCCCTTCCCACCCGTTTCCATCGCTCCACCAACGCCGCGGACGCATCCAATACCGTGGAGCAGCTCTGGAGCGCTTTGACGAACGGCGACGCGGCCTGGGGCATCAGCCAGTACACGCAGACCTATACCGATCAGAAATCGGTGATCGCGAAGATGCCGGGCGCAAGCGCCGAGACCGTCGTGTTCGGCGCTCACCTCGATAGCATCAACGCCGCGCGCACCTCCGACGACTCGCCGGCGCCCGGAGCGGACGACGACGCGTCCGGCATCGCGATCCTCACCGAGATGATGCGCCTCATCGAGGCTCATCATATGAAGTTCCATCGCAGCATCGAATTCCACGGTTATGCGGCGGAGGAGGTGGGTTTGGTTGGCAGTCGCGAGATCGCCGCCGAATACCGGGCCAAAGACATTCCCGTCGCGGCCATGCTGCAATTCGATATGGCCTATTACAGCCAGGCGCCCGACCAGGGGCTCATGTATTTCCTCGAGGACTTCACGACGCTCGATCTCACCCGCAGCGGGATCCAGTGGACCCGGGATTATCTGAACGGC
>JASLCY010000535.1 GCA_030151925.1 Oligoflexus sp. | reverse complement strand
CGCCGGGCCTGAACTTCAATGCCTGCCGCATCCGTTCCGTGCCCTTCTATCTCACCTCGCAGTGGTTGATGGACCCGACCGCGGACATCCCGGAATTCCTGCGAGGCAATCCTCCGCTCCTCTCCGTGAAAAGCGCCCGCCGGATCAATCGCGAAGCCATCCCGGATGATTTCTTCAAAGCGCTGGTCGCGGCGGAGGACGCGACGTTCTGGAAGCACGACGGCATCCTGATCTCGAGCCTGCTCAACGCTCTGCAGACCAACCTTAAAGCCGGCCACGTGGTGCTGGGCGGCTCGACGATAACCATGCAGCTCGCGAAGAACCTCTTCCTGGGCCGCGAACGCGTCATCAGCCGCAAGGTCCAGGAGATCATGCTCGCCTGGGTCCTCGAGCACACCCTCACGAAATCGGAGATCCTGGAGCTCTATGCGAACGCCGTGGAATTCGCGCCCGACGTCTACGGCGTGGCTACGGCGAGCCAGCTTTATTTCAACAAGTCGCCGGATATGATGAGCAGCGCGGAATCCATGTTCCTCGCCAGCATCCTGCCGAGCCCGAGCCGGAACTTCGCCGAGAGCTACTGCCAGGCGCGGCTCAGCCACGGCATCGCCCAGCGCATGCAGCGCGTAGCGGGCAGCATGGCGACCTTAAGCCATGAAGCCGATTTCCTATCGGTTTATGCGAGGGATCTGAGTCGATTCAAGTTCGCGGACGTCTTGCAGGGCTGCGACCGCAGCCTCTCGGAAGAAAGGATCGGGCAGAAGAGCTCCGCCCGGCAGAAGTTCTAAATCCTCAGAATTCGTTTTCCTGCCTGCTGGCTCCGGCGCGCGTCGGGGCTTCCGGCGCTTCCCAAGGCCTGAAATCCCGCTTCACGCTCACGGTATAACCGAGCGCCCGCAGCACCTGGTTCAAAGAGTCGAGCTGCACGCTCGGCTTATTCTTCTCGAGCTGGTAAACGAAATTGAGGCCGACGCCCGATTTGTTCGCCAGCTGCTGCTGGGTAAGCCCCTGACGTTTCCGCTCATTTCGGACGAAATCTCCAAGCTCCATAAATTCTCCTCGGCATAGCGGGAGAGCCTTGATCAAAGCTCTGCTGAAACACTAAGGATTATTTTCGCAGATTTCCCCGCGGCCGGGCACCCGGCCCCTCAATTTAATACGCGGCGCTTCAATTCGCGTTCTTCATCAGCAGGAACGTAGCGGCCTTTCTCGTCTTTTTTGATATGCGCACAAGCGGTCTCGGCGTCGTGAGTGAAGAAGAAGAGCCAGCCCGCGCTCACCGCTTCCGCATAGAGCTCCTGCTTCTCGTCTATCACCCGTTCGGGATAACGGTCGTAACCCATCGTGATCGGCAGGTGGACCCAGGCTTTGCCGGGGATGAGATCACCCGCGTAGATCATAGTCTCCCGGCCGCTCGAGACGATCGTATGCAACTGGCCGGGCGTATGCCCCTCGGAGATGCGGAAACGCAGCTGCTCACGCGGGAACTCGGGCAGATGATCGTCTTTCAGGATGATCAGGCGGCCCGAACTCTCCAACTGTTCGGTGAGGCCGGGGATGAAAGAAGCCTTATCGCGGAAATGGGGGTGAGTCGCGCGCTCCCAGGCTTCGGCGCCGACTACGTATTTCGCCCGAGGGAAGAGCAGACGCGGTTGCTCCCCGGCCTTGTAAGCGCTGAGAAGCCCGCCCGCATGATCGAAGTGCAGGTGCGAGAGGATCACATAATCGATGTCGCTGTCGGTGAGGCCGAGGGCCGCGAGGCTCTTGAGAAGTATGTGCTCCTGTTCGACCACACCGTAACGCGTAGCGAGGGCCGGTTCCATGTAAGCGCCGATGCCGGTCTCGCAAAGTATTTTTTTGCCGTTGAATTCGATCAGCAGAGCACGACAGGCCAGAGGGATGCGCCCGATGCTGTCAGGCTTGACCCACTTCTCCCACATCGGCCGCGGTGCGTTGCCAAACATGGCGCCGCCATCGAGTAACTGACTGTTTCCGGCAAGACTTGAGACGAGTATGGTATTCGCGCCTGGCATTTTTATCCCCTCCGAATGGTTATCTGGCATGGCTTTGATCGATAGTTTAATTTTTCGAAACTCGAAAAGCTACATACTGTGCAAGCGTTTGAAGGCTCTCATGTTGACTGTTTATTTTTTGGACGAATCGATAGAAGGTTTGCTAGGAGCGGGCGCCAAGGTAAAGGGTGCATGATTATTCACAGTCGCTGTGGATAATATTGAATGTTTACAAAGATCTGCACAGCAGATATTAATAGAAATTTTGTTTTCGCAGTATGGCGGGATCCGGAGACATATAAGTCTCGGATTAATCTAAGATTTGCTCCGTTTTTTAGCGGAATCAAAAAAGAAATGCAAGATCCCAAAATCAATTTTTCCGCTAACTTCAGAATCGCTCAACGACCTGTCCAAAATCTCGTCAAATCAATCGGTCCCGAGCTCCTAACACCCTGAAATCACGTTTGACGCCACATCGGCACGCTACTTGCTTTGAAAGGGGCGTGGTTCTTGATGTTGCTGTCCTCCTGTTGTTGTTGGAGTTGTTATGTTGATCCGTACCCTAGCCCTTATTGCCTTTATTGCATCGTTCTCGACCTCGGCCTTCGCACAAGGCCACGCCGCCATCGACCAGATGCGCTCTTACTATAATAAGAACGTCTTCATCCTCACCGGCGTGGAAGGTGAAACGGGTTCGATCGAGAAATCCTTCAAAGGTTCCGTCGATCAAGACAAAGAGACCTTCCGCGGCTACGGCATCCGTAACGGCGTCGGTATCGAAGTCTTTAAGTTCGTCGAATTCAGCCTCGCTCACACCCTCGTGAACCTCAAAGGCGCTGATTCGAGCCTCGAGACCCTCACCGGTTCGCGCCTCTCGGGCGAGATCGCCCTGAACTTCAGCGCGCCGCTCACCAACATCCAGTTCGGTCTCGGCGTAACCGGCTCGCAGCTCTCTTATACCAACGAGCAGAAGAGCGGCAGCTTCACCGGCGCCGGCCACTACTATTCGATCGGCCTCAACTACTTCGTCTCGCAATCGATCTCGCTGCAGTTGACCGGCAAACGCACGGAAGGCGTGAACA
>JASLCY010000532.1 GCA_030151925.1 Oligoflexus sp. | reverse complement strand
CTGAGAAACCCGGCTTTTTCAAGCCTTCGATATGCTTCTCGAAGTAGTCGACGAGCAGCTCGGTCTTGGCGCCGAGGCCGGCGATGTGCGAGAGGAAGTTGTCGGGGATGAAGGGCTCGCCTTCGTAGAACAGGATAGCCGCGCGCTCATGCAGCGGGCGTTCGGCGAAGGAGAGGATGCAGCGCGCGTAACGGGCGGCGGCTTCCGGGAACGCGACCTGCTGCAGGCCGAACTTCCAGGTCTGGCCGTTCTCATAAAGGTCGAAGAAGTTCAGGATCGGCGTCATGTCCGCGCCGAGGACCTGCATCGCTTCCAGATAGGTCTCGAGATGGCTCGAGAGCGAACCGTCCTCCTGCTCCTCGAACTCCTCTTCGATCATGATCTCCGCGATCAGGCGCTGGGCCTCTTTCTGCGGATGCGTGGCGAGCGGCTCGAGACGGCCGACGAGATCCTGGTAGAGATTCCTGAGAAGGAAACCGTAGCCCCACACACAAAGCACGTGGTGTTCGAGGAAGAGGCGAAGGGATGCTTCGTCCTGGATCTGTTTGTAAACTTTGTGATTTTCGAGAATTTGAAAGTAGCGCTCAGTCATGAATGACATGGCGTAGGCTCCTTTTGGGGGCGTGGCTATCGGCTGTGTGTTGCTTACTTCTCATTATAAAGTAAGCAAAGTTGGCCGGCTAGGGGTGCCCCTCAGGAGCTTATGGGGAACCGAGTCGATGCGTTCGAATGAGTTCACCCGTCGCGGCCATGACTCGTTCCGGGCTCACCTGGTCGTAACACTTCACGGGCTGGTCGCAGGATTTTCTCCAGCACGGCGAGCAGTTCACTTCCGCCTGCAGCTTCACGCCGCGATCGTAGACGTCGATCTCCTGGATGCAGCTCACGCCGAACCAGCAAATCACCGCCTTCTTCAGGCCCAGGGCGATGTGGAGGCCGAGCGAGCAGCCGGAGAGGACGAGGTCGGTCGCATCCATCCATAACACGCCCGAGCGGAGGCCGTCGGTCGTCGGCGTGTTGATCACGTAGGGGTCGTGGGCGAACGCTTCCTTCATCGCCTTCTGGCGTTCGGTGTCCTCGGGGCCGCCGAGGAGGGCCACCGCCCAATCCGGATAGAGCCGGCGCCAGGCGGAGATCGTCTCGATGGCTCTTTCCAGCGTGAATTTCTTGTAAGGGAAGAGCAGCGAGCAACCGGTGTTGTAGCCGATCACGCCGCGGGCCTCGGGCGGCTTGATCGAGGCGCGGCGACGCGCGACCTCGGCCTTCTCCTCGGGCGTGAGCTCGAGGATGTAAGGGTCGCGCTCCCACGCCAGGCCCATGCTCTCGGTGATCTGCTGCGTCTCGGGTTTTTGGTTGATGAAGAACTTGAGCTCGTCGTCGAGGCCCACATCGTATTGATAAGACGCCTCGGGGTTCAGGGGCCGGATCACGCCGTTGACGTCGAGGCCGAAGCCGCGTTTGTCCCGCGCCTTAATGAGTTCCGCCAAGGCCCCGGCCTCGAGCGATTTATCGACCGCGAACAGGTGATCGAACTCGAGGTGGCGAACCGTATTGATCTGCGTGGTATCGGCGAGCAGGATGCGATCGATGTAGGGGTTGTTGTCGAGCAGCGCCTTGGTGTTCTTCAGGGTGATCCAGGTGATGTGGCTTCTCGGGAACGCCCGTTTGATCGCCGGCAGGAGGCAGGTCGAACGGAGGACCGCGCCCATCGCCTCGAGGCTCAGCAGGCAGATTCGTGTTTCGACGGGATCATAATGCGGACAACCATCGCAGCTTCGCTTATAGCGGCACGGCTTGTACCCATTGAAGATCCGACAGTCGAATTTGTATCCCATATTCCCTACCTGACTGGTATAGTTGAAAAAAGACACTATCACAGGCCCATAAGGCCCAGAGACCGCCAAGCGGTCGTGGGGCAGATGAAAAGTGGACGGTCATGCTGGAGACGAAAAAAGCCCACATCCGCATTATAAGCCCTTCGGGCCGATTCGATCATAGCCTACTTTTGGCTAGGCTCGAGGTTCTTCGCCAAAAGTTCAACGTCAGCTATCACAAACTCGAGCCGGATCCAAGCTGGCCTTTCCTGGCCGGAAGCTTTCAGGATCGACTTGCTCAGCTTAGCGAGGCTTTGCTGGCTGACGACGTCGACGTCATCCTCGGCGCCCGCGGAGGCTTCGGCGCCAGCGACCTTCTTCCGCATTTGCCCTGGGGCGAACTCAAGAAAGTCAAACCCAAGGTCGTGATCGGCTTCTCGGACATCACCGCGCTGCAATCGGCCCTCTTCAGCCAGCTCGGTTGGCCCCACATCCACGGCCCCATGCCGGGCACGAAGCTGTGGGACGAAGCGGGCGGCGAAGACGTCGAAGCCCTGGTCCGCCTCATGGAGGGCCGCGGGGAGCCGATGAACATTCCCCTCGTACCGCTCGGCGGCCATGGGATCCCGAGCCTCGAAGGCTGGTCCTACGGCGGTTGCCTCTCGGTCCTCACCAATCTCATCGGCACGCCCTACTTCCCGCGAACCCTTTACGGATCGCTCCTCTATTGGGAAGACATAGGCGAGCACCCCGCCCGCATCCTGCGCTTCATCAACCAATGGACGCAGAGCAAGGCCCTCGACGGCGTGAAGGGCATCATACTCGGACGTTTCGCCGACTGCGAAGTCAAAGGCCAGTTCACCGAGGACCAGATGAAGGCCGAGATCGCTTCGCGACTCCGGATTCCGGTGTGGTTGACGCCCCTGTTCGGCCACTGCGCCCCCAACTGGCCGATGCCGGTCGGTTACCCCTTACGGATCGAACGACAATCTTTGAGCTGGAAACTACCCCCTCAAACCACAGTGTGAAGGAGCCGCGCGATGCGCTTGGAGAAAGGTGATCACGTCTATTTCATGGGTATCGGCGGCACGGGCATGGCTTCCGTCGCGGGCCTCGCGCAAGAAGCGGGCTTCAAGGTCACGGGCAGCGACGCGAATATCTACCCGCCGATGTCGACGATGCTCGAATCCCTGCATATCCCGGTTCTCACGCCTTATAGCGCCGAGAACCTCAAGAAGGCGAACCCCAAGCTCGTGGTGGTCGCGAACGCCCTCTCGCGCGGCCACGTCGAGCTCGAGGCCCTGCTGGCCTCGGGCATTCCCTATACGAGCTTTCCGGCTTTCCTCGGCGAGAACTTCCTCGAGAAGAGGAAGGCCGTCGTCGTCGCCGGCACTCACGGCAAGACCACGACGACCTCGATCCTGACCTATATCCTCCTGCAGCTCGGCTGGGACCCGGGCTACCTCATCGGCGGCATCCCGCGCGACCTGCCGCAGAGCTTCGCGCTCGGCAAGGGCCCGCTCTTCACGATCGAAGGCGACGAGTACGACACGGCGTTCTTCGACAAGAACTCGAAGTTCCTGCATTACCGCCCCAAATACCTGATCCTGAACAACATCGAGTTCGATCACGCCGACATCTTCAAGGACCTCGCGGCGATCGAGAAGCAGTTCACCGACCTGCTGGCCTTGATCCCGAACAAACGCAACGTGATCGCCAACGTCGATGATCCGGGCGTGGCCAAGCTCCTGATGCAGCTCGGCATCAGGGACCAGGTCACGGCGGTCGCGGCCAAAGGCGAGAGCCCCGAGGCGCACGTGAAGATGCTCGGCTTCGAAGCGCCGAAGTCCGGCGACCTCTGGACCGTGAAGGTGCAGTTCGACGACGGCCAGACCGCGACGCTCAAGACCCAGCTCGCGGGCCCTCACAACGCGGCGAACCTCACCCAGGTGCTCGCCTGCATCCGCCAGGTCTATAAGAACGGCGACGCCCCCGATTTCCCGGTGCAGAAGATCGCCAAGGCCGTGGAGCAGTTCCAGGGCGTCCAGCGGCGCCTCGACAAGCTCTCGTCGGTCCATGACGTCGAGGTCTTCGAAGACTTCGCGCACCATCCTACGGCCGTGAAGGTCGTGATCGAATCGATGCGCGCCCTTTATCCCGACCGCCGCCTTCTGGTGGCTTTTGAGCCGAAAAATGCTACGAGCCGCCGCAGCGTCTTTATGAAAGAGTTTGCGAAATCACTTTCTCTGGCGGATCGCGTCTTTATTGGCGCTTGTGCTATTGACCAACGCATTCCGGCTGATCAACGCATGAACACAGGGGAAATGGCGCGCATGATCGGAGCCGAGGCAACATCTTTTGACGACAACGAGGCCTTGCTGGACAGCCTGTTGAAAACAGCTAAACCGCATGACACCATTTTGTTCATGTCGAGCGGGAGTTTCTCGGGGATTCAGTATCGAATTGGCGACCGTCTTTCTGCCCAGTTTAAGGGGATTTAAAAATGAAAAGTCTGTCGGCGTAAGCGCACAGAGGAAAGATTGGGTACAAAACCGTGTTGCTTTTTCTACCTATTCATGATTACGATTGCGCTTCGTTGTATCGGATCTCAGTTCGATAATACTCTCAGGAGAAGACAGGATGATCTTTCAATCACGCAAAACTTGGGCTGCCGTTGCCGTAGCTCTGAGCATGGGCCTTGTGGCTTGCTCGAATGATGAGAAAAAACCAGAAGAAACAGTTACCCCAGCTCCTGCAGAGCAACCCGCTACTCCTCCAGAGACAGCGCCAGCGGCTCCTTCGACTGCAGAAGTTACGGCTCCTGTTTACTTCGCATTTGACGACTACTCGCTTGACAGCGCTTCGCAAGGTCAGCTCAACAAGCTGAACGACTACCTCAAAGCGAACACCAAAGCAGTTGTTCAAATCGAAGGCCACACTGACGAGCGCGGCTCGGTCGAGTACAACTTGGCTCTTGGCCAACGTCGTGCCCAATCGGCTAAGAACTACCTCGTTCAGCTCGGTATCGACGCGAGCCGTCTTCCTACCATCAGCTACGGCGAAGAGCGCCCAGCTGTTGAAGGCCATGACGAAGCAGCATGGGCGAAAAACCGCCGTGACGAATTCGTTCTGTCCAACCAGTAATCGAAAAATCGAGCCTTCAGGCCTCCGGGTCTGAGGGCTCTTTTTTTTGTCTTCAGACTGTCTCCGTCAAGCACGACCTCAGCTAAGCCCTTCATTGCAATCTTTTCAGTCTCGAGCTAACATTCCAAATTCATTGCGTCTGCTGCTTTGACTCGCATGAGTCGTTCGGCGTTCCAGTCGTTTTTCATTTCTGTGGGGGCATCCATTTTGGAATATGTTGGTCTTATTCTAGCCGTCGTCATCACCGCAGCGGTGGTTTTCGTCGTGCTGTCCGCTATAAATAAGAAAAATCTCAGCAAAACCTTCGAGGCCGCGCAGGCTGAATCGGAAAGGATCCTGCAGGAAGCTCAAACCGAGAAGGAGCGCGTCGTTCAAGAAGCCCATAACGAGGCGAAAAACGAAGCGAAGAACCGTCGCAACCAGTTCGAGGCCGAAGCCAAGAAACGTCGCGCTGAAATCACCAAACTCGAGGAGAAGGTGAAACAGCGCGAGCAGACCCTCGAGAAAAAGATCGGCCAGCTCGAAAAGAAGGAAACCGATCTCGAGAAAATGACTTCCCATCTCAACCATGAGGAAGAACGCCTCAAGAGCCTCATCAAGGAAACCGAGCGTTCGATCGAAGAGAACCGCCGCACGCTCGAGACCATCGCGAACCTTTCGCAGGAAGAGGCCAAACGCGAACTCATCCGCTCGCTCGAGGCCGAGGCTAAGGCCACGGCTCGCGAGACCCTGAAGAAGATCGAGGAAGACACCAAGGCCGAAGGCGACCGCATCGCCCGTTCGATGGTGAGCCTCTCGGTGCAGCGGGTTTCTTCGGAATACGTGAACGATTCGACGGTCACGGTCGTGAGCCTGCCGTCCGATGAGATGAAGGGCCGCATCATCGGCCGCGAAGGTCGGAACATCCGGGCGATCGAGCAGGCGACCGGCGTCGACCTCATCATCGACGATACCCCGGAAGCGATCATCATCTCCTGCTTCAACCCGATCCGCCGCGAAATCGCCAACATCTCGCTGCAAAGGCTGATCGCCGACGGCCGTATCCACCCGGCGCGCATCGACGAGACCGTGAAGAAGGTCGGCGAGGAGTTCGACCAGATCATCCAGGAGAACGGCGAGCAGGCCGCGTTCGATACCGGCATCACCGACCTCCACCCCGAGCTGCTCCGCGCGCTCGGCAAACTCAAATACCGTACGGCCGGCGCCCAGACCGTCCTTCAGCACGCCGTGGAAGTCGCGCACATCTGCGGGATCATGGCGGGCGAGATGGGCCTGAACGTGAAGAAGGCGAAGCGCGTAGGCCTTCTCCACGACATCGGTAAGTCCGTGGATCAAGAGACCGAGGGCCACCACTCGAAGATCGGCGCGGATCTCGCCGCGAAGTTCAACGAATCCCAGGAAGTCATCGACGCGATCCTGAACCACCACAACGAAGACCTGAACCGCGCCTTCCCGCTGACCGTGATCGTGCACGCCGCGAACATCCTCTCGGAACGTCGCCCTGGCGCTCGTCGTGAAGTCCTCGAGACCTATGTCAAACGTCTGCAGGACATGGAAGCGATCGTGAATTCAACCCGCGGCATTCAGGGATCTTATGTAATCCAGGCTGGACGTGAGATCCGCGCCCTGGTAACACCCGAAGGCATCAGTGACAGCGAAGTGGTCGATGTCGCCAACGAAATCGCTCATCGCCTGCGGAAAGAACTGACCTTCCCTGGACAGGTCAAAGTAACAGTCCTTCGCGAGAGTAAACACGCGGAATTTGCTAAATGATTCGAGTCCTCGCGGCCGGCGATGTCATCGGAAAGCCAGGGCGGAAAGCCCTGGCGAAAATGCTCCCCCTGGCTCGCGAGACCTTCTCTCCCCAGATCGTCATCGTGAACGGCGAGAACGCGGCTGGCGGTTTTGGCCTTACCAAAAAAATCTACGATCAATTCATCAATAGTTTCGGAATCGATTGCGTCACAACCGGCAATCACTGGCACGACAAGCCGGAGATCCATGGTTTTGCCCCGACGGCCGAACGCCTCATACTCCCGGCGAATATGATGAACGTCTCGGAGAACGCAGCGGCGTATCGCGTTCTCAAAACGGCGGGCGGCGTGAGTTATGCGGTGATCAACTTGATCGGCAAGGCTTTCATGCATCCTGATAACCGCGATTTCTTTAAGCCGATCGACGACATTCTGGCTCAACTTCCCGAGAGCTGCCGTATTCGTATCGTCGACTTCCATGCGGAAGCGACCAGCGAAAAACAGGCTCTCGCCCATTATCTCAAAGGCCGCGTCTCGCTCGTCTACGGAACCCATAGTCATGTGCCGACCGCGGATGAGCGCATTTTCGCCGGTGGGACGGGTTATACGACCGATCTCGGCATGACTGGCCCTTATGACTCCGTAATTGGTATCAGAGCCGAAGCTGCGCTCCTTCGTATGCAATCCGGTGAACGGAAAAAATTCGAGCCCGCGACGCATGATCTCTGGTTTTGCTTCGTTGTGGCCGACATCGACGAGACCACGGGAAAATGCGTGCGGATCGAGCGTCATCGCTGGGAATGGGACACGATACGCGAGCAAAAGGGGCTTGATGATAGCGAAGCGGGGATCTGATTCCGCCTCGCCCTCGCAAGCAAGCCGTTTGACTTAAGAGTTTGAAGCGCATACCATGCCAAGGTTCAAGAGGAACTGATCCACCAAGTAGGCTGTAGCCTCCTGTTTTCATTAATAGAATTAGAAAGGACGCGCATGAGTCGTCGTTCGTTAGCTCTCACCTGGGTTACAGCTGCCCTCCTCAGCTCACCAGCATTTGCGATTTTTGTCGATGGCCATGGCTACTACGGCGTGCGCGGTGAAGCTCGCACCAAACCAGAAAACCAATATGGCGCGAGTGCAAGTCAAGAGATCGATCAGTTCTTCCAACTCGACACTGAGCTGCGCGTCAACGACAAGACCAGCGCTTTCCTCGAATTCAAACTCTTCGACGATCCGCGCGAGAGTTATATGGGTGACACGACCGCAAACACCCCTTGTCCCTCGAGCGGCGGTAAAACCGACCCGAACTGCCAGCTGCAGCAGCAAAGCGCTCTGGAGCCGCACTACAAGCCTTACACACCAACGGTCACCAAGGCGTATGCGCAGTACTCGATGGATTACTGCCTTTTGACTCTTGGTCGCCGTGGACGTCAATGGGGTATGGGTCTTTTCCTCGATGATGGAACACACCCCTTTGACACCGATGCCTCCGTCTTTGATGGCGTCACCTGTGACCTGAACATTCAAAAGTCCCAGACGCTCGGCCTTTCGATCGGTTACGACAAAATCAGCGAAACCGGCGGATCGATCCTCTATTCGGGCGACAGAAACCGGCAGTACGGCCCTACGGATAACGGCGACGACCTCGACGAGCTCTACTTCTCGATCGAGTACAACGATCATCGCGCGAACGCGGGCAAAGGCTTCTCGAAGCAGATCGGCATCTACTTCGCGAATATCGTCGGCGGCGAGAACACCAAGACCGATATCAAGATCGCCGACCTTTACCTGAACTTCCTGGTCTCGAACTTCGTGTGGCAGAACGAAGCTTACTTCCGCCTCGGTAAGAGCGCGGATCCCAACCTCGCCCTCCTCGGCGGCGCCC
>JASLCY010000295.1 GCA_030151925.1 Oligoflexus sp. | reverse complement strand
CTGACGCTCTTGATCGCGCCGGTGACGGTGATCTCCTTGGTTATGGACGCGACGGGGGCGGCAGCGGCAGCCAGTCCGAGATGAAGGACTGGGTGATCGCCATGGTCGATTACGATAGTTTCGTCTCGGCCGTGGCGCCTATCAATGCCGCCGGGACGTTTAGCCTGAATTTCGTGCTGCCGGACCATCGTTATACCCTCGTGCTGCTCGACCCGCAGTTCAAGCTCGCCTCGGTGCTCACGACCGCGAGCGGCGACGACGCCGATACCAAGAACGTCCGCCAGGTGTTTAAGCTCTCCGGCGCGCAGCTGCCCACGCTCGTGCATAACGGGCCGATCATCAACTTCACGAACAACGCGGGCATCACCTGGGATGCTGCGCTCGCCGCCGACGGCGACGGCGACCTGATCCCGAACGGGATGGATTCCACGAGTTTATTGGACGCGACGGTCGATACCGACGGCGATCTGATCCCGAACGTCACCGACCCGGATATCGACGGCGACGGCCTGCTCAATCCCTTCGACCTCGACGACGACGGCGACGGCGTTGCCGATGTGTTCGACGTGGACGCGAACGGCGACGGCGTTCCCGACGTCAACCAGGCGATCGGCGATCTCTATTTCTCGGAGCTGCTCGATTACCTGAGCGTGCAGGTCTTGCAGGAGACCCAAGGCGACGGCAGCTTCCAGACCAGCCTCCTGTTCACCACCAAGGTGAAGGCGGGCGGTACGCCGACCGGCATCAAGATCCGCGCGGCCTCTTCCCTGCTGGAAGGCGCGTTGCAGATTCGCGTGAATCCGGACACGGGCGATCTGATCTCCGGCCCCTGGGATAATACGCTGGCTGACGATGGTTTGAATGAAGACGGCGCGGCGGGTGACGGAACCTATGTCCGGCGCATTCAGCTGGCGACGGGCAAGCTGCCCAAAGCGCAGCAGGTGGTGTTCTTCCAGTATCTCGATGAAGAGAAGGATGCGACGACCGGCAGCCCGGTATCGCGCATCCGCGAGCTGCCTTTCATGTTCCCGTCCATGACCACGGGGGCGATCTCGGGCACCTATGCGGCCGCCAGCCGTACGGTGACTTTGAGCGGAGCGCCGTTCGGCGATAAACAGACGAACTTCAAGTGGACGGTGGAAGTCTACGACGTTTCCGGCGACAAGGTCTTCAGCAGCGAACCGAAGGACGGGACCACGACCGCTTATACGATCCCGGCCAGCGTGCTCGAAGCGGGCGCGACCTACACCGCGAAGATCACCGCGACCACGCCCGAGCGCATTCCGAGCTACCCGAGCTGGATCGTGCGTTCGCCCAGCTTCAACCTCTGATCACTCACGACTGGTCTTATTCTCTTTCTGCCCGCTGAAATAAGCGTTCAGCGTCGAGCGGTCGTCGCTCGGCATGTCCTCGATCGGACGCGGCTGAGCGGTACCTTCCTTCGCGTACGTTTCCTGCCCTTCCGCATAGATCTTCTTGAGCGGCCCGTTCAACCACACAGGGGCGGCCGTCCACATGAAATCAGGGATGGTCGAGTTCTTGGTCTCGAGCCAGCGGCCGCCGGTGATGGAGCCGTCGGCGGCGATGTTCAACTCGTAATCGTAGCTTTCGGTGTCGTAGGGATACTCGTCGTTCGCGTCGTCCTCGGCCACCGGCGTGAGAGCGGTGAGGAAGAGGATGGTCTTGATATGCACGGTCTTGGGGCCGGGCGTGAGGTTGATCGCATCGCTGTCGCCCATGATGCGTGATTCGTAGGCGACGGCGGGCTGGTTGCTGATCTCGCCTTCATGGTCGAGGTCGACCACGAAACCCTGGTTGAGTTTGCCGATCTGGTTCGCCAGCGTGATATGGAAGGTCGCGGGATCAATCGGAGCGCAGGTCTTGCGCCTGAGCGCTTGTTTGGCGTTTTCGAAGGCGTAGGGCGCGGAGCCGGCGGCGAGTTCCTGTTTATCGAGCCCTTGGCCCGCGCAGCGAGCGGCCAGCACGATAGGGCGAGGCGCTTGCTCATGGACGTAGAGCGAAAGCAGGGAATAGATGTCCTGCGATTCGAAGCGGATCGAATCCTTGCCGCCGTTTTCCTGCTGGATCCGCACCGGCGCGACGGGCGCGAATTGCAGGGAGGCGATCGCCCACGCGTGCTGTATGCCTTCCCACTCGGGGATGTCCTGCCGAGGCGTTCCGTCCTTGTTCAGCTGGCCGAGCGTGCGTTTGCGTTCGGCCTTCGTCAGGGACCAATCCTTGTGGTTCTCGTAGAGGTCGAGCTTCTCGATAGGGGATAGCACCGCGGTGTCTTCGTTGTCGCCGAGTTGGTAGTTGACGTAGGGGTTGAGGTCGGCCTCGTCCTCGGCGTCATCGGCTCGGGCGAGCTGCCAACGAAAGCTGGCGCCGCCATGGTTCGTCGCCCAGTTATCCGAAGGCCAGGGGAGTTTGGTCAGGCTTGCGACGAGCGGCAGCTCTTTGAACTTGTTCGTATAAGCGGCCATGTCAGGGGCTTTCGAAACCTGAACTTCCGAGCGGGCGACATCAGGCCCGTTCATTTTCTCTGCCGTTTGGCAGGCGGTAAAACCCAGGGCCAGAAAGAGGAGCATGCGCATAAAAATCTCCTTATGAGCTTTTTCATGATAATGCAAATCCCGAATTTCCGAAAGGCCAACCACCTCGGGCCGGTTAATAGGATCGAAATCAAATGAGATTATTTGTGAAGTGTTTACCAAGTTGCCCGCATCATCCGCTATGATGGCAATCACTGGGATTAGACCTAGAAATTCGAAGCCAACGCAAGCCGGAGGATCGGGTTTTGACTTAAATCGAGTCTCAGATGGGCGGGATGGGCCCTTCTTTGACTTCAGATGTCAGCAATTGATCCGCTCACCCCTCCAAAGTCACCACAAGACCCAAGGACGGCTATTCCTTAGGCATGCTAGGAATGTGTGGCAGAAGCTGCAGGCTCTAGAAGTTCGAATTCAAGCCAGATTC
>JASLCY010000531.1 GCA_030151925.1 Oligoflexus sp. | reverse complement strand
GGATGATGCGGAGAAAACCTTCCGAAAGCTCGGGCATCCCTCGGGCGGCCGCGGGATCCGGGCGTCTCGATTGCGAGACAGTGGCGACCGCCGGATCCAATACACCTGCTAAGAGCAGCGTAGCTTCCCCGCGTTTCAGAGTGATATGGGAATTCTCCAGGACGGTGATGTCCATCGCCTTGAAGGCCGGTAGCCAGTCTTCGACCCCAGCATAATACTCGTGATTGCCGAGAATCAGATAACTCGGAAACTGGCGGCTCATATCGCGGAGCGGCGCCGTATGCGGAAGAAGATCGGATAATTTACCGTCGACGATATCGCCGGTCAGGGCCACGATATCCGGCTTCGCCTGCTCGGTGAGCTGAACCACCCTTTCCACGTAGGGCCGGTGGATGGTCGGGCCTATATGCAGATCGCTGATTTGCACGATGCGAAAATCCTCGAACTCAGGCGGCAGGTCGGGGATCTCCACGATCACTTCCTTGAGCGAAGGCCCGCGGCGCGCTCGCCAAAACGCGAGGCCGAGCATGAGGAACGAGAGGATGAACGCCAAGGGCGGCGTCCAACCGTCGAGCGCCGCCTCGCTCGCCTGCTCGTGCGCGAGGTGCAGCCCCAGGCTGATGAGATTCAAGGGAATCAGGGCCAGGAAGAGGAAGTTGAGCCAGCCCATGCTGAGGAACGCAAAGTATTGCAGGATATCGGCGCCTTTGAACTTCATATCGCGTCCGCTGCTCCAGAAGATCACCGGCATCAGCCAGACCGCGAGGAAAGGCAGGGCGAGGATAAGGGCTGCAAACGCGTCGCGTGCGAGCTCACGCGCGGCATAATAATAGGCGAGGCCGAGGACTGCAGTGAAAATAAGGACGAACGGACTCAGGAAGATCTTGATGAAGCGCATGGGTGAGACCACAAATGATTAAGGCTTCCGCCATGAATAGCGGAAGCCTTAAACAGAATCAATGAGGAAGATGACGCGTTCCACTGGAGCGTGCGCTGAGCCAGAGCAGAACTACGGCACAGACGATGGAAAGGATCCAGCCCGGCCATGCATGAGCTGCAAATGAGTTGTAACCGGTTTCGTTGACCGAGCCCCCGGTGAACAGCCACGAAATGAGGCCGCCGACGAGAGCACCTGCTACACCAAGACCAGTGGTTTTCCAGAATCCCAATGATTGGCGTCCAGGCATGACGGCCCGAGCGATCAAGCCGACGATAAAACCAATTACAATCCAGGATAAAATAGTTCCGATCATAGCGATCTCTCCTCAAGTGATCTTTGCATTGCCTTGTCAGCGCGATTCACGGGGAAAAGCGCTGTTCCCTAGCTGACCCGAGTATCGCGCCGGGCGTTTGCGTTGGAAATCAAAAAACACGAGATTTATTTTTGTGCGCCGGAGCTTGAGCGGAAATCGCTTGGATTTTCGATGACTTGGAAGAGGGTGGAAAAAATCGCGGGTAGTTTCGCGACATAACTGGGGCTAGGCAGGGGGGCCATCTCTGCTAGGATGGAGGGAGTTCATTCCGGAGGTCATCATGCAAGGCAATCGCAGCGAAGATAATAATGGATTACTCGAGCGCAACACCTGCAACGCTGTACAGGAAGACTTGAGGAAAGAAGACCAGGACGCACTCACGAACCACGGCGACGGTTTATTGCCGAATCTCACGAAAGCCTATCGGGCGACCAAGATTCATCACTATCCCGTCTCATTGAGTTGAGGCGTCCCCATATATCGAGGGCCTTTCATCCAAAACGGGTGAAAGGCCTTTTGTTTTTGCTATCGATGCCCCTCACTGCTTCTGCAGCTGGTTCACGATGCCCTTGGTGAGCATCTCATCGTCCGGCGTGACGTCCGGATCGAAGCGGTCCACGACTTTACCGTGGCGATCGACGAGGAACTTCTCGAAATTCCACAGGACGTCGTTTTTCGCCTTGCGGCCGAGGCCCTTGGACGACAGGCGCTCCTCGAGCTGCCCGCCCGGCTTCTTCTTCGCCTCGGGGACGGTTTCCGTCAAATATTTATAGAGGGGATGCTGGCCCTCGCCGCGCACCACTATCTTTTCGAACATGGGGAATTGAACGCCGTAATTGCTGCGGCAGAACTCGGCGATCTCGCCGTTGGTGCCCGGCTCTTGCGCCAGGAACTCATTCGCGGGGAAACCGACGACGGTCAGGCCCTGGTTCTTATAATGTTCGTAGAGTTTCTCGAGGCCTTCGTATTGGGGCGTGAGGCCGCACTTGGAAGCGACGTTCACGATAAGCAGGACCTGGCCTTTATAATCGCCGAGCGTCGCGCTTTTGCCATCGATGCGGCGAAGGGGGAAATCATAGAGAGGTGAGGACATACGTCTTCCTTTATAGAGGTTGAAGCGTCCTCATCTTAGGCCAATCCCCTCGAAAACCGAAGCTGAAATCAAAGGCCCAGAGTGCCGTAGATCGGGCCGAGCTTATCGACCTCGTCGCCGCTGGCGCCGCGCCAGCCCACGAGCTGCATCCCCTTGGGAGCGCTCCAGCTGGCGGTTTGGGACGTCCAGGTCCCGCCTTCGAGGCTGCGGCCCCGGTTGGTCGTAATCCTCAGGGCGAAGATGCGGTCGGAACCATCCTTCGAACCGATAGCCGCCTCTTGATCGACGATGTATTCGCCTGGATCGAGAGTCAGATGCACGAGGCCCTGCGATGCCTTGCCGTGACAGATCGTGGCGGCTCCAGCGAAACTCACGCAGACCTGATGAACGCGATCGCTGGCGTCGAGGGCGATATCGGTGACTTTATCGGTCCTGGCGGCCTTGATCGCTTCGTAATCGTCGAAGGCGCCGCCGCCGGTCCCGCCCGCGCTCGTATCGAGCACGAGCCCGAAGCGGTTCGGATTCGCGGCATCATCGAAGGACGACCAATTCCCGCGGGTCCAAGGCGTCGTCGGCGCGTCGCCGTTGGATTTGTCCTGCAGTTCGGGAGCGTATTTCACCGCGATATTCAGGGCCGTCTTCAAGATCGATTCGATGGGCCCGTCCGCGATCTCCGGCAGATCCAGGATAGTCTTCGCATCGACCGTCTTACCCCAGGGCGCGTCGAACGACTTCATCGCCGCGGAATCGAAGTCATCGAGGAAGGCGATCGCCTGGCTCACGTCGAAGTCGAAGGCGCGCCGGCCGTCCAAAGGGTCTTGGAGCGTGTAGGTTTCGGTGGAGAGGATATCGCCGATCTGAAACCATTCTATGCCGAGGACCTTATCGAGGAGCGGATGGGTGATCGTGGCGTTCGCCGCGAAACCTACGTCCCTCGCGTAGAGGGCGTGGCTATTGAGGGCCGCGTAAACATACGGATGGGCGCCGCGGAAGTCGACCGCCGAGGCCGGCATCCAATTGCCGTCGCCGTGAGCGGAGAGATAAACCGTGTCGACGGCCGTGCGGTCGGCGTTCAGAGTGATGGTGACGTTCTCCCAGTCGCCCTCGTGTATCGCGAGGTTGCACAGCTCGAGCGTGCGCTGGGTCTGGCTGAAATTGCCTATTTTTATAGGCCCCGTGAGGCGGAATTGGAACTGCGCCCCCTGGCAGCCGTTCTTCGGCATGAAGAGCCAGTATTGGATGCTGCGGCCGTCGGCCGAAACCTGGGTGAGGGTCCGCCCCTGGTGGCCGGCGCGGTAGCTCTGACGGGAACTTTGGAAAAAAGTTTCGGTGCGGCCTGAATCCGGCGTGAGGAAATACTCCTCGGGATCCATAGGCATATAGAGTTCTTGAGGATGGAAGTGGACTATGGGGGCGAAACGCGCCGCGAGCTCGTGCGGGTCGAAGCCTTGCGAATCTCCGCTCAAGGAGCTCGATGAATTTTGGCCACAGGCTGCCAAGCCGCTGAGAAGGCATGCGGACGCGACGAGTCGATGAAACATAAACGTTCCCACCCTGCACGAGTTTCGTGCTGAACTCTGTAAATTTTTGGACCGATTAGATTGGTTCTGTCTCGAATATGACACGCTTTGGCAGCAAAGGGGAATTGAATAAAAAGATACTGTAAAATTAGTGTTGTGAGAGAACTTTGAGGTTTAAAGTTCTCTCAATTCGGCAGGACGTGATCGCTCATTGTCCCGTTCCATGGATAAACTATCCAATTTATGCAGCTTTTTCTAAGGCGAAGGGACGAGTAAGATGCGAGGCTGTGATACTTTCATTTAGGAGCCCAACATGGCTGAAATTAGCGCAGACGCCCTCGCGCAACTCTTTACCAACGCCCGTACTCACAACGCTTGGCAATCGAAGGAAGTCAGCGATCAAACGCTGCGCAAGCTCTATGATTACACGCGCTGGGCTCCGACCAGCGCTAACATCAATCCTATCCGCCTGATCTTCGTGAAGTCGAAGGAAGCCAAGGCGAAGCTCCTGACCGCCGTCTCCGAAGGCAACGTGCAAAAGACCAAGGAAGCCCCGGTCACGGCGATCATCGCTCAGGACATGGAATTCTACGAACACCTCCCGCGCCTCTTCCCGCAGGTCGACGCTCGCTCGTGGTTCGCGGGCAATACGCAGCTGATCGAGGATTCGGCGACCAAGAATACGAGCCTGCAGGCCGGTTACTTCATCCTCGCCGCGCGGGCGCTCGGCCTTGACTGCGGTCCTATGGCCGGCTTCGACGGCAACAAAGTGAAGGAACTCTTCTTCGCGGATAAACCCTGGAAAGCGAACCTCCTCGTCAACCTCGGTTATGGCGAGGTCTCGAAGCTCTTCCCGCGCAACCCGCGTTTCGAGTTCGATGAAGTCGCGAAGATCCTCTGATCAATCTCCGAAAAATTTTGAGCGCCAATCCCGGTTAAGGGCTTGGCGCTCTAGCTTTTTAAGGGGAAAAGGCCTTAGGCGGCCTGCTTCCGCACCAGTTCGGGCGCGACCTTCTTCAGGACCCAGATGGGGCCGATGAGGAGGAAGAGCATGTCCTTGAAGAACGAGGGTTTCTTGCCTTCGACCTTGTGGCCGTAGAACTGAGCGATCCAGGCGAGGACGAAGACCGCGGCGCTCACGATCCTGAGCTGCGGGATCAGGTAGAACGTCGCGACCATCACGGCTGTGATAGCGCCCATGGCCAGCAGCATGAGCGGACGGCGGAATATCGCGTAGTAGATCATCGAGAGGACGATCAGGACGTAGGAAAGATGGAAATCCGGGCTGAAGACCGTGAACGTGTGCAGGAAAGCCAGCAGGCTCCACATGATCACCGGCACGCAGATATTGTGAATGGCGATGTTCTGCGGGTTGCGGTGGGACTCGGCATACTCGGACAGATAGGCATCCAGCGATTGCATAGTGAGACTCCTAAAAGAGAACCTGCCTCATACTATTGCACTATCATCCTGTCCGAGCAACGAAACTAATTTTAATCCTGGTACAACTTCTTCCTCTCCGCGATCACATCGGGATGCGTGAGGTATTCGCTGTAAGTCATGTGCCTGTCGATCACGCCGTTCGGCGTGAGCTCGATGATGCGGGTGGCAATAGTCTCAATCATCTCACGGTCTTGGGAGATGAGGAGGACCGTGCCTTTATAGGATTTGAGGCCGTTGTTCAGGGCCGTGATCGATTCGAGGTCGAGGTGGTTCGTCGGCTCGTTGAGGAGCAGCACGTTGGGCTGCTGCATCATGATGCGCGAGAGCAGGCAGCGGACTTTCTCGCCGCCGGACAGCACGTCGGTCCTCTTCAGGACCTCCTGGCCGCTGAAGAGCATCTTGCCGAGGAAGCCGCGGAGGAATTCCTCTTCCGCCTGCTGCGTATTCTCCGCGAACTGGCGAAGCCATTCGATCAGGCTCAGGCCGTCCTGGAACATGTGGTAGTGGTCTTTCGGGAAGTAGCCGCGTTTGGTGGTCACGCCCCAGCTGAACTCACCGCCGTCCGGAGCGGTTTCGCCCTGGAGGATGCGGAAGAGCAGCGAGGCGGCGAGGGCGTCGCGGCCCACGAAGGCGATCTTCTCGCCGCGTTCGATCGAGAGGTTGAAGCGGCTGAACAGCTTGCGACCGTCCTGGCTGCCGCTCAGGTTCTTCACGTCGAGGAGGTGTTTGCCCGCTTCGCGCTCCTGAGCGAAGACGATATGCGGGTAGCGGCGCGTCGAGGGCTTGATCTCGTCGACGCTGAGTTTGTCGAGCAGCTTCTTGCGGGAAGTCGCCTGCGAGGACTTCGAGGCGTTCGCCGAGAAACGCGCGATGAACTCCTTGAGCTCCTTCATCTTCTCTTCGGTCTTCTTATTCTTGTCCGAGCGCTGCTGGAGGGCGAGCTGGCTCGCCTCGTACCAGAAAGTGTAGTTGCCGGTATAGAGCTGGATCTGGTTGAAGTCGAGATCCGCGATGTGCGTCGTGACCTTGTCGAGGAAGTGGCGGTCGTGGGATACGACCACGGCCGTGTTCTTATAATCCGCGAGGAATTCCTCGAGCCAGGCGATCGAATCGAGGTCGAGGTTGTTGGTCGGTTCGTCGAGCAGGAGGATATCGGGGTTGCCGAAGAGCGCCTGGGCGAGCAGCACGCGGACCTTGAGGCCGGCTTCGAGCTCGCGCATCAACGAGTTGTGGGTATTGGTCTTCACGCCGAGCGCTTCGAGCATTCCCGCGGCCTGGCTCTCCGCATCCCAGCCGCCGAGGTCGGCGAAGATCGTCTCGAGCTCCGCCGCCCGCATGCCGTCGTCCTCGGAGAAGTCGGGTTTCGCGTAGAGGGCGTCTTTCTCCGTGACCGCGTCGTAGAGCGGTTTGTTGCCCATGAGCACGACCTTGATGACTTCGATGTCTTCGTATTCGAACTGGTTCTGCCGCAGGACCGCGATGCGTTCGCCCGGAGTGACCATGACTTCGCCGCTGTCGGCTTTGATGTCGCCCGAGAGGATCTTGAGAAAGGTGGACTTGCCCGCCCCGTTCGCGCCGATCAAACCGTAGCAGTTGCCCGGGAGGAATTTGATGCTGACGTCTTGGAAGAGGAAACGCTGGTTGAAGGAGAGGGTGATCTTGTTTGTACTGATCATGCGGATACCTGTGTCGAAAAGGCTCTACTCGTCGTCTTGGGGAAGTTCAGCAGGATGCCACTTCTCTTTCTCCGA
>JASLCY010000509.1 GCA_030151925.1 Oligoflexus sp. | reverse complement strand
GTACTAAGGTCAGTCGTCACGAAGTTGCCCCTCCTGCTCTCATTACGCAGAAGCTCGCAGCCGATTTCGATGCGGCCGGAGCGGCCGGTCTCAAAGTCCTTGAGACGCGTCCTGACAATGGGAGCTGCGTGGCCTTCGATCGTCCGACGGATGATGCGGCCGTCAAACTCCAGAACGTCGATAACGTCTCATTCCCTCAGATCGTGGACGCGGTCCAGGCTCCCGGCAGCAACCGTTGGTATATCGTACGCCGTACGGGACAGATCGAAACCTTCGTTCCGGGCGACGGCAAAGGCAAGACGATGTTCCTCGACCTCTCGGGCGTCGTGAATTCGGGCCCAGGGGAAGGCGGGCTCTTGAGCATGGCGTGGCATCCCACGCACAAAGGCGAATTCTATCTTTCCTATACCCTGCCGAGCGCGGCGAGCCCCGCGAACCTGCGTTCGATCATCGCCCGTTTTCACACCGACAGCGAGACGAGCGCGCAGTATCAGCCCGAAGAACTCTATAAGATCGAACAGCCTTACGAAAACCACAACGGCGGACATATCGCGTTCGGCAAGGACGGTTACCTCTATGCCGGATACGGCGACGGCGGTTCCGGCGGCGATCCGCAAAACCGTTCGCAGAACCTCGACGTCCCCTTCGGCAAGATCCTTCGTGTCGATGTGAACAGCGCGCCGGGCTATAAGATCCCCGCCGATAACCCCTTCATCAACCAAGACGGGAAATTACCCGAGATCTATGCCTATGGTTTCCGCAACCCATGGCGTTGGACCTTCGATAGGGCGACCGGTGATCTCTGGGTCGGCGATGTCGGTCAGGATAAGTGGGAAGAGGTCGACGATCATGTCGTCAAAGGCGGCAATTACGGCTGGCACATCAAGGAAGGCTTCAGCTGTTATAACAGCGCGACCTGCGCGAACCTGGATCTGATCGATCCCGTGGTCGTCTATGATCACAGCCAGGGCCAGGCGATCACCGGCGGTTTCGTTTATCGCGGTAATGCGATCCCTTCGCTGCGCGGCATCTATCTCTACGCGGACTACATGTCGGGCGCGGTCTGGGGACTCTTCCCCGATGCCAACGGCAAACTGCAACCGAAGAAGCTGCTCAGCACCGGCTTCAATATCTCGTCCTGGGGCGAGGATCACGACGGTGAACTTTACCTCCTGGAATACGGCCCCGGCATCCTGCACAAACTTATCCCAGGCGGCAACGCCGCGGTCGTCGCAGCTCCGGCGACGCTGTCGAAAACCGGCTGTTTCCAGGAGAACAATCCCAGCCAGCCGACGCCCGGCCTGATCCCTTATGAAGTCAACTCTCCGCTTTGGTCGGACGGCGCTTCGAAGCACCGTTGGTTTGCGATCCCCAACGGCACGAAGATCCACATCGGCGATGACGGCAAATTCCAGTTCCCGAACGGCACCGTTCTGGTCAAAGAATTCAGCCTCGGCGACAAGGTCGTAGAAACTCGTCTCTTCGTTCATCACAAAGACGGCGTGTGGGCGGGTTATACCTATTCGTGGCGCGACGACGGCAGCGATGCGGATCTCGTCCTCAACGGCGCGACCAAAACTTATGGCGACCACGTCTGGACCTATCCTTCGCAAGCCCAGTGCCTGCAGTGCCACAACACCAACACCGGCTCGACCCTCGGTCTCGAGGTCGGACAGATCGATCGCACCGTCGACGGCGGCAACCAGCTCGATGCCTTCGCCGCAGCCGGTCTCTTCGATAACGCGATCCCAGCGGCTCGCAACACCTTGCCGACGCCGAGCACCTCGATCGATGCAGGCGCGGCGACTCGTTCGTACCTGCATTCGAACTGTTCGCACTGCCACCGTCCAGGTGGATCAGGCGGCGGTAACCTCGACATGCGTTACACCACCGGCCTGAAAGAAACCGGCCTCTGCCGCGTGCCCGGCTCTGGAACTCTCGGCATCAACGATGCTCGCGTCGTTGCGCCCGGCGCGCCCGATCGTTCCGTGCTTTATGCTCGCATCAGCACGCGCGGCGCGAAGCAGATGCCGCCTCTCGCTACGGTCGCGACCGATCCGGACGCCCTCGCGTTCGTGAAGAACTGGATTCAGAATCTGCAGGATTGTCCCGTGGGCAGCCCCGCTTCGACCGATCCCGTGCTGGATGACGACGTCGTCAGCCTGATCTCGGTGAAGAGCAACAAATGCGTGGACCTCGACTCGGGCAACCCGACCAACGGTACCAAGATCCAGCAATGGACCTGTGATGGCGGCAACGCCAATCAGAAGTTCAAAGTGAAGCACAACGACAACGGCACCTACAGCCTGGCGAACGTGAACACCAACAAGTGCCTCGACGTCGCTGACGTGTCGACCGCCGCAGGTGCGCATATTCAGGAGTGGGACTGCTCAGGCGGCCAGAACCAGCAGGTTCGTTTCCTCCAGAGCGGCTCGGGCAGCTATGAGCTCGTTTTCGAGCACAGCGGCAAATGCCTGGACGTTTCCTATGCGAGCGTCGATGATGGAGCATTCCTGCAGCAATGGGATTGTGGTAACCTGCAAAACCAGCAATGGATTATCCAGAAATAATGACGCGATGGTGAGCTGAGTTTGGTTCAAGGCAACGTGAAAGAGAACGCAAAGGAGAAGGGGCGGGCTGAACAAGAGAATCCCGCCGCCTTTAAACACCACTTCGGTCCCGCTCTGCTCAAACGCATGGGCGCGGCGCTGAAAGAGGTTTACGAGGACTTCGACAGCAGGACCTTCCAGGGCCTCGCCAACCAGCTTGCTCCGCTTGAAATGAAAGCCCGGGTGCGCCTGATACGCGAGACGCTCCGGGCTCTTCTGCCTCCTCAGTATCCCAAGGCCTTAAAAATCATCCTGGCTTCGACCGAGGCGGGCGTAGAAGGTTTCGATCTCTGGCCTTATTCGGATTTCGTGCAGACCTATGGCCTGGACGAAGTGAAGCTCTCGCTCAAGGCTCTGAAGCAGCTGACTCCGCTTTTCACCTCCGAGTTCGCGGTTCGCCCTTATCTCAAAGAGCATCAGGCCGAGACGCTGGCTTTTCTCGCGGACTGCGCGAAGAGCAAAAACGAGCATTGGCGTCGCTGGGCCTCGGAAGGTTCACGTCCGCGTCTGCCTTGGGGCGAACGCCTGCATACCTTCATCAAGCAGCCGGAGCTTACTCGGCCCATACTCGATCTCCTGAAGTTCGATGAAGCGCTCTATGTGCGGAAGAGCGTGGCGAACCATCTCAACGATATCGCCAAGGACCATCCGGCTTATGTGATCGTTTTGCTGAAAGCCTGGGGGAAAGCCGCGCAGTCTCAGGACGATAGGAAGAAGATCGATTGGATCACGCGGCATTCGCTCCGCACTCTGATCAAATCGGGTCATCCCGAAGCCCTGGCTTTGATCGGCGTCGATACGAAAGCTGCGGTCGAGATCACGGATGTAAAGCTGAACAAAAAGCGCTTCCAGGTCGGCGACGATCTGCTCGCGACCTTCACGCTGCGTTCGCTGGCGGGCAAACCGCAGAAAGTCGTGGTCGACTACATCGTCCACCACGTGAAAGCGAAAGGCGATCTCTCGCCCAAGGTCTTTAAACTCAAGACGCTCACGCTCGGCGCCCGGGAAGAGCTTAGGCTCACCAAAACGCATTCTCTCAAAGCCGTGACGACGCGCGTGTACTATCCGGGTGAGCATCAGTTCGAGCTGCAGATCAACGGGCGCTCTGTCTATAGAACGCCTTTTACTCTGAGCCTCTGAATTTAGTGATCCATCGTCCCGTAGAGACGGTCGCCAGCGTCGCCAAGGCCTGGTATGATGTAGCCACGGCTATCAAGTACGGGGTCGATCGCGGCGGTCGTGATCGCGATTTCTGGAAAAGCGGTTTGTACAGTTTCAATCCCGACCGGACTGGCGAGCAAACTGATCAGGTGGATATGCCGTGCCCCTGCTTCTTGAAGAGCCTTAAGGCCCGCAACCGCGGTATGCCCCGTGGCGAGCATGGGGTCAAATACGAAGACCCTATCGTCTCCCGTGATCTTCGGCAGGTTCTGATAATAGGACGTCGGCTGAAGAGTGGCGGGATCCCGTTTCAGGCCGAGGTAGCCGACTCGCGCAAACGGCACCTGCTGAAGAACGCCATCGAGGAAACCGAGTCCCGCGCGCAGGATGGCGACCAGGACAACCTCGGGCCTGATGCGGGCGGAGCGCATGGCGGTGAGCGGCGTTTCGATATCAACGGGGATCAAAGGCAGGCCGCGGGTTGCTTCATAAAAAAGCAGATAAGCCATATCAGACATGGCGTGACGAAAGTTCCCAATGTCAGTCGTTTTTTCACGCAGAATCGTAAGTTTGTCGTGAACGAGTGGGTGATCCACGACCCATACCTTGCCTTTTGACATGAGTACCCTTTCCGAAGCCGGGGCAGGAAGAAGCTCTCGCCCGCGTTGTATGCAATTTTAAATTCGATTTTTATTGTTCGCCGTCTTATTGCACCGTAGACTTTCTCGTTCCACAGTGTTTTGGAGCTGTATGCTAGGCCTAACTTCATTGCTGCGCAAGTTGCGTTTCTCGAATCGCCCCGCGCAGAATATCGCAGAGTTAGCCGATGCCTTGCCGCATATCCTGTGGACCGCGGACGCCGAGGGGCGCGTCGAGTACGCGAACGCCGCCCTCTCCCGCTACATCGGGGATCCTGATTGGGACATCCGGACCAACGTCTGGAGCGATGTGGTTCACGAGAACGATTACGAGAAGTGCCTGGCTTTCTGGACCCGCTTCCTTCCCGATCCGCAACCCTTCGAATACGAATACCGCCTTTACCACGCCGCGACCCGAGCCTATCGCTGGCACCTGGCTCGCGTGGTGCCGGTCTTCAACCCGCGCGGCCGCGTGAAGCGCTGGATCGGGACCAGCACCGATATCCATGAGCAAAGGCTCGACCTCGAGATTTGGAACAGGGCTCACAAAGGGCTCGGCGAAACGGACGAGCAGAAGTTTCGTTTCCTGGCCGACACCGTCCCGAACATGATCTGGATCGCGGCCCCGACGGGGCAGATGATCTTCGTGAACAAAGCCTGGATCGATTACACGGGCTGCGACCTCGAGGAGACGGCGCGCAACCACACGCTCATGCATGCGGACGACATTCGTGCGATCATGCCTATCTGGAAGGACTCGCTGCAAAAAGCCGAGCCTTATACCATCGAATACCGCCTGAAGCGGCACGACGGCCAGTTCCGCTGGATGCTCGCCCGGGCCACGCCGGTCGTCGATAAAGACGGCAAGATCATCACCTGGTTCGGCTCGGTGACCGATATCCACGATCTTCGTCTGCAATCGGAAGAATTGATCCGGACGGCGCATGCTTTGGAGATGACGCAGCAAGCCGCGCAGGTCGCGACCTGGGAATACGATGTGCAGCGCGACGTCATGATCCGCACGCCTTATTTCGACAAGCTCTACGGCACGCATCCCGCCGATCAGAAACTCTCGATCGCCACGGTCCTGGGCCGCGTGCATCCGGAGGACAAGAGGCGCGTCTTGCGCGCGTTCAGCGATGGGGAGGAGCCCAAGGAGCCGGAGGAGGTCGATACCTATCGCACCGAGTTCCGCGTGGTGCATGACGACGGCCGCGTGCGCTGGCTCAGCGTGCTCGGGCGCGTGATGCGGGACGAAGCGGGGGAGATCATCCTGCACCGCGGAGCGACGTTCGACGTCACGCGGCTCCGGGAGATGCAGGCCGCGCAGTTGCAGATGAAGCTCGACGAGGAGGCGGCGCTCCAGTCCTCGCGCCTCAAGTCCGAGTTCCTCGCCTCGATGTCGCATGAGATCCGTACGCCGATCAACGGCGTGATCGGTATGACTCAACTTCTTATGAATACATCGTTAACCAGCGAACAATATAATTATGCCGACGCTGTAAGGCGATCCGGTGAAGCGCTGCTCACCGTCATTAACGATATCCTGGATTTTTCCAAGATCGAAGCGGGCAAGCTCGATATCGAAAACGTGCCTTTCTCCCTCAAGGAAATTCTCGAGGACGCGCGCATCATCGCTCTGCCCAGCGCGCTCGTGAAGAATCTCCTGCTGGAATTCGAATCCCGCCCGGGCGTGCCGAACTTCGTCGTCGGCGATCCGGGACGCCTCAGGCAGATCCTGACGAACCTCCTCTCCAATGCGATCAAGTTCACGCACCAGGGCTCGGTGAAGCTGGTCGCCTCGCTCACCGATGCGAGCGCGGAGCTCGCCACGGTGCAGTTCCAGATTACCGATACCGGAATAGGTATTTCTCCCGAGGCTCAGCGGAAGATCTTCCAGCCTTTCGGACAGGGCGATCGATCCACCACTCGAAGCTACGGCGGCACCGGCCTGGGTTTGATCATCTGCAAGCAGCTGCTCGACCTGATGGGCGGTGAGATGGGTTTTGAAAGCCGCGAGCGGGAGGGCACGACCTTCTGGTTCCGCCTCACCTTTGAAAAACGGCCCGAACAGGCGCCGGCCCTCGCCTTCGGTTCGCTGCAGGCGGCCGGCCTCAAGCAGAATCGCGGCAAACGCATCCTGGTCGTGGACGACGTCTATTTCAATCAGGTCATCGCCGTGAAGTACCTCGAGAACTTCGGCTACAATGCCCAGGCCGTGGGCAACGGGCAGGAGGCGCTCGAAGCGCTCAACCAATCCGATTTCGACCTTATACTTATGGACTGCCAGATGCCGGGCATGGACGGCTACGAGACGACCGCCCGCATCCGTCTGAGCGGAGCAACACGCAATCCGCAGATCCCTATCGTCGCGCTTACCGCTTGTGCCATGAAGGGCGACCTCGAACGCTGCCTCGAGTCCGGCATGAATGATTACCTCGCCAAACCCCTGCGCCCCGAGTCTTTGGAAAATATTTTGGAAAAGTGGATCTAAGTTTTTGACGCCTTCGCGAGCTTTCGCTACAATCCTTTGACTCTTCCAAATTATTTTAGGCTTCAATACCCTATTTCAGGGTTTGGCACATAAGATTTTTAGGAGTTTTCCATGAAAGAACGCGCAATCGGATCAATCGTAGCTTCTGCTGTCGCCGGCCTTTTCGTTATGTCGGCTGTCGCTCACGCCCAAGAAACGAACCATGCTGCTGGCGGCGACGCTGCAAAAGCTCCTTTCTGCCAAAACAACAGCTGCAAAGGCAAGAGCGCATGCAAAGGCCACGGCAACGAGTCTTGCAAAGGCCAGAACGCATGCAAAGGCCACGGCTTTGTTGAAGCTAAAGACGCGGCTGCTTGCAAAAAGGCTGGCGGCAAGTGGATGCCTAAAGGCTAATTAAATGTCCGAGATGATCGAAAAGTTTGGCTTAGGCTTCCGTCCGCAGCATTACAGTTGGATAACCACGCATTGTCCAAAGGATGTGGACGTCTTTGAGATCGTCTCGGAGAATTTCATGGGCGTTGGCGGGCGTCCCATGCATTTCCTCGATAAGCTCCGCGAGAATTATCCCGTCCTCATGCACGGCGTGGGGCTCTCCATCGGATCGCACGATCCTCTCGACCCAAAGTACCTCAAAGCCCTCAAGAAGCTGGCCGACCGGGTCGACCCGCTGATGATCTCGGATCACCTGTCGTGGAATCAGCTGCATAGGCGCAATACCCACGATCTTCTGCCTATAGCCTATACTCAAGAGAGTTTGGACGCCGTCGTGGCCAAACTTCATCATATCCAGGAATTCCTCGGTCGCCGCTTTTTCCTCGAGAACGCTTCCGCCTACGTCGCCTTCCGCGAAGGCGATTACGATGAAGCCGGCTTCTTCCAGGAGATGCTGAAGCGCAGCGGCGCGGGGATACTGCTCGACGTCAACAACCTTTACGTCAATCAAAGGAACCTCGGCGAGGACCCGCTCCGCTTCATCGCGGCCCTTCGCCCGGAGGACGTCGGTTATTTCCATCTCGCGGGGCACACCGATCAAGGCGATGTCCTGGTCGATACGCACGACCAGCCGGTGCCGGATTCCGTGTGGAAGCTCTTCGCGAAGGTGAAGGAGAAATTCCGGCATCAGCCTGCGATCGTGGAGTGGGACGGCAATATCCCCGATATCGAGGTGCTGATCGCCGAAGTGAATAAGGCGCGCGATTATAAAAAATGGGCGGCGCGGACTCCCGAGCCGACGCCCGCGCGGCGTGAACTCCCTCTCCCGGAAAAACTGCTGGGCGATAACGAGGCGAACTACGGCCTCTTCCTCGAGCAGATCGTGAAGCCTTACGGCATCACGGATGAGGGCGCGCGCAACCTGAGGAGCGAACTGCCGACGCCGGCGCTCGCGGGCCTCAAGGTCTATAATCATGCTTATTTCCTGCGGCTCGAGGAAGTGCTCGCGGATACCTATTCAGCCTTGGCCTATATCACCGAGGAGGAAGGGTTTCGCCACCTGATCGCGGCTTATCTCGCGGCCCATCCGCCGATGGGTTCGAGCCTCAAGGACGTCGGCCGGACCTTGCCTGATTTCCTCCGCGACCCGGCTACGGAGCTCGATTACGACTTCGGGGTCCCTCTTGAGCTGCTGGGGGATATCGCCGCCGTCGAGCAGGCGCGAGCGGACGCCTTCATCGCCGAGGAAGAACCCGTACTCAGTCCCGACCGTCTCCAAACGTTTACACCCAGGGACTGGGAGCAGGCCGAGTTCCGTCTCTCGAACACGCCGTGCCTCGTCCGCGTCCGTTACCACGTCCTGCCCGTGCTCGACGCGATCGCGAAGGGCGAGCTTCCCGATCCGCCCGAGGAGTCGCCGCGGTCTTACCTGATCTACCGGCAGGGCCATGCCGTGCGGGAAACCGAAGTCTCCGCTGAGGAAGCCCGTCTGCTCGAAGCCTTGGGACAAGGCGCGGGTCTGCTCGATCTCTGCGACGCTTCCCGGCGGGACGAACCGGGACATTATTCGACGTCCACGCTTTCGTGGGTCGCCGGCCTCATCTTCGACTGGACTCAGAAATCCTGCATTCAGTAACAAAATCTTCCCGATCCATCCGCCTCATCTTATCGCGAACTCAGTGATCTTAGTGTATCTGAGCGCTGCTCCTGTTCTGTGAACGTTTGAAGCCCGGTTCACAGAACACGCGGCTTTTTTCTAAGCTCCCGCATTCAAAACCATATCCGCATCCAAGTTGAAAGGAATTCATCTGCGCTCGCAGAACACTGTGTTTGGCAAGCCCTTTGCAACTCTCCCCTCGCAAGGAAATACTTCCCACAGCAATTGGAAAGGTCACAACATGAGAAAGATCCAAGGTTTCATCAGTCTCTGCGCTCCTGCTCTGTTTGCGCTCGCAGCATCTTCGGCTTTCGCGACTGAACGCCAGCCTGAATATGTCCTGCCACCCGCCGGTTCCGTAAAAATCAAATCGATCTCGGCTATCGGCACAGGCTGCCCCGACTCGAGCACTTACTCGACCAACATTTCGGACGACGCTCAGGCGTTCACCGTCACCTTCTCGGACTTCGTCGCTGAAGTCGGCCCTGGCATCCCTCTCAGCGAAAGCCGCAAGAACTGCGCTTTGACGGCGACGCTCTCGATTCCCAACGGCTACCAGTTCAGCGTCGCGACCTTCAACTATCGCGGTTTCATCGACCTCGATCGTAAGGTGAAAGCCGACCACACGGTTCAGTACTACTTCCAAGGCCAAAGCCAGACCGGTAAATTCACCGCGAGCGAAGTAGGCCCGAAAGCACAGGATTTCGTCTACACCGAAAAAGTTGGCCTCGAGTCCGTATACATCCCAGATGTATGGTCGCCCTGCAACGTCGATCGCGCGCTGATCATTAACCCTTCGATTCGCGTTAGCAAACAAGCCGGCGCCGCCGCTAACGCTCAAGGATTGATCACCAACGACTCAGTCGATGGTGAAATTCAACAAGTCTTCGGTTTTGTCTGGAGAAAATGCTAAGCCCAAAAGGCCTTGCCTCTCTTGTATAAGACCATGCGATACCGATAGGCATTTTTTTAAGGACTTCTATCATGAAACCCGGACGGCTTGCCGTTCGGGTTTTCTTTTTCGTGTTGCCTGAGCCGGCCTGCACGGTTCTAGGAGATGTTTTCTCCTACTGTCACGAAAATCATTCAGTCAATCTGTATGCGATTGCATCGTAATTTCATGGGGTTGCCTGTGGCATGTTCCTTGAAAAGCAGCTGTCGTCAGCGCTTTTCACCTATCGACAGGGGACTAACATGAAAGATTTCGTACTTGATATAGAAACCATTCGCCACAACGCTCGTGAGCATATCAAACAGGGCGCTTTGACAGCTGATTACAAAGCCGACGTAAAAACCATCCTGAAGCTCCTCGACGCTTCGCTGGCTACCGAATGGATCTGTACCCTGCGTTACACCCAGCACGCCGTCGCCGCTGAAGGCATCCATGCTGAGCCGATCGCCGAGCACTTCCGTGAGCATGCCCGGGAAGAGCAGGAGCACGCGACGATGATCGCCGCGCGCATCAAGCAGCTCGGCGGAGTTCCGAGCCTCGATCCGGCGACGCTTCCCCAAAGGGCCCATAGTCAATATAAAGAGTGCGATAACCTCGTCGACATGATCAAGGAGAACCTGATCGCGGAGAGGATCGCTATCGATTCCTATGCGGAAACGATTCGTTATATCGGCGACAGCGACCCGACGAGCCGTCGTATGTTTGAAAAGATCCTCGCGGTCGAGGAAGAGCATGCGGATGAGATGGCTGATCTCTTGAAAGCCTATGATCCTCATACGAAATTGAATTAATACGCGCCAAGGAGCCTTCCATGCTCAAGACTTTGCCCGTTCTTCTCCTCACCCTCGGACTCGGCCTTTCGACGACCGCGCAGAGCGGAGGCGTGGGGAACGATGCTCCGAACCAGACGGATGATCCGGGACAAGACGAGGATGGAGGGACCCGGGCGAACGATACCTACGTGGTGCAGGCGATCCATCTCGCCGATCTGAGCGAGAATAGCGTCGCCGCCATCTCCTTCAATAAAAACGTGGCTCCGGACAAACATTCCGAGGCCTACGTGATACTCGGCAATAACGGTCGCATCGAGACCGTGCTGGGTTATCTCGCGGGCGGCCTCAACGTGGATCTCAACCTCAACCACATCCAGGACGCCGATCTGCTGGCAAAGCGCGACGAGCTGAAAAACCTGATCGACGCTTTCGCGAACTCGATGCCTGACAATGCCGATGCGAATTTCGACGCCGCGCTCTCCGCAGCCGAATCCCTGAGGTCCGGCCTCAAGGATTTCGTGACGACGCACGATGTTTCGAACGCCGTAAGGGACTTCGTTCAATCGCAGATCTGATGCCGCTTTCCGACTGTAACCCTTATCCTACAGCTCGAGGTCGAGATGTTTAATCCCCTGTTGTCCGAACAAACCACGGCCGAGACCATCGCGCGCGAAGCGCGTAAGATCGCGATCGAGCAGGACCTGAAGCTGCCTTTTCCCGGGCAGGGGCGAACCTATGAGCGCTGGCAGGCCCTTATGCATTGGGCTCGCATGGATCTGTGTTTCGCCAAGCTCCTCGAGAGCCATTACGATGCGCTCGCGATCCTGGATGAGGCGGGGAAAAAGCCGAAAAAAGGCTTTTATGCGGTGTGGGCCTCGAAGTTCGGCGGCAAGGGCCTTAAAGCGCAGAAGAAGGGCATGGGCTGGCGGATCGAAGGCGATATCGCTTTCGCCTCGGGAGCTCATGCGGTTGATCATGCGCTCGTGCCGGTCGCGACCGATGCGGGCGAAAGGCTTTTGGAGCTGCCGCGAAGCCTGATTCAGTCGATCGACGTTTCGCGCTGGCCGACCGAGGGCATGGCGCTCGCCGATACGGCCTGGCTGAGCGTAAGAGGGGAGGTCGACCCGGAAGCCGTGTTCGGCGAGCCGAGGTTCTATCTCGATCGTTGGGGGTTTTGGCCAGGCGGCATGGGTGTAGCTGCCTGTTGGCTTGCGGCGGCAGAGGAGCTTTTCCACGCCTGGCAAGATTCTGCACGGAAAAAAAACTACCGAGATCCGCATGACGAGGCGAAACGCGGGCATGCCGCGAGCCTGCTTAAAGCTACGCATTTGTCGCTTGAGCATGAAGCTGATCGTCTCGATAGCCTCGCCGGCCGGCACGAGCAACTCAAAAGCAACGCTCTCATGCTCAGGCACCTGGTCGACCACACGGCGAGCACGATACTCGAGGACGCGTTGAAGGCCCAAGGCCCCGGCTTGCTTCTTGCAAATAGATCCATTGCGAAACGATTCAGCGATCTCCAGTTGTTCTTGAGGCAATGTCACGCGGAGAAAGACCTTGTAGCCCTGACGGAAGAACTGGAGCGCGAACATTCCAGGCCGAACGAGGTTAATCATGTTGAATACGGAAGAATTCGAGACCAATCGCGACCTCTGGTTCACTCACTCTGAGGAGTGGCCGTTGCTGCCTTGTCCCGTCATGCGGCGCAAGCTCGTGGTGCTCGTGCCTCATCCTGATGACGAGATCTTCGGCTGCGCGGGACTTCTCCAGAACTGGGCGCCTTATGCGACCGAGACCGTGCTGATCTATGTGACGGCTGGGGAGGCTTCGCACGGTTATCAATCTGCCGACGACAGGGCGGAGCTCGCTCGCCTGAGGCGGATCGAATCCCAGCGGGCCCTCGCGGCGCTCGACCTCGCGGACTCGCTTTCCCTCAGGATCCGTGAGCTTTTCCTGCCCGACGCTCACGTGAAGTCGTTCCGCACCGAGCTCGAGTCGAAACTCAGGGAAGAGATCGACTCCCAATGCGTGGTGATCGCGCCTTACGATCAGGACGGGCACACGGATCATGACGAAGTCGGCGCCTGCGCTCGGAAATTGGCGGCCGAGGTCGGCTGCGAGCTCTATTTCTTCCCGGTCTGGATGTGGTTCTGGAGGAAGCCGGAAGAGAGCGTGCGGCAGGAGGCCTTCATGAAGCTCTTCATGTCGACCGATGAATTGAGCCGCAAGAATATGGCAATGCGATGTTTCGAAAGCCAAATATTACCAACATCCGAGGGCGTGTCGGTGATCCCGCGGGAGTTCTTGGATCACTACAGCACGCGCCCTTATGAAGTCTTGATGGTGCATTGATATGTTACTCGAAGGGACAAGCAGGAATTATTTTGAAAAGCTCTACCAGACGGAAGTCGATCCGTTCCGGAATCATGAGAATGATTACGAGCGATTCAAACGGACGGTGGCTCTCGGCCTCTTGGAGAAACCGCATTATGCGGCC
>JASLCY010000491.1 GCA_030151925.1 Oligoflexus sp. | reverse complement strand
TGCACCACCACCGGGCGCACCAGCGCGGTGGTGGTGCAGCTCTCGGCGCGCCAGGTCTTTCCCGCGTACCTGAGTCTCCCGCCGATGGCTCGCCCGCCGGGCGATCTGAAACTGCTCGCCGGCAGCCGCCTCGAGCTCACCGCCAAGGAATTCGACCTGCTCGAATCCCTCGCGACCCGCAAGAACCACGTCTGCAGCCGCTCGGAGCTCTCGGGCCTGCTCTACTCCTTCAACGGCGAACCCGAGAGCAACAGCCTCGACGTTCTCCTCGGCCGCCTCCGCAAGAAGCTGCAGGGCGCCACCGCCGAGATCGTGACGATCCGCAGCAAAGGATTCATGCTGCGTGTGGAATAAGCTTCCCCTCACACTCAAGATCATCCTGCCGCTCGTCGCCATGGAGATCTTCGGGCTCATCGTCGGCGGCCTCTTCCTGGTTTCCAAGATCGAGAAGACCCGGCTCAAGGAGATGGACACCCTGCTCCTCGAGCAGGGCGATATCATCGAGGAGGCCTTCAAGATCGCCGGCGGCTCGCCCGAGATCACCAGCCGCATCGAGCTCTTCAACGAGATGGATCGCGATTCCAAGGTCTATTTCCGTATCACCGACGAGCACGGCAACAAGGTGAACGGCTCGCGCGGCACTCGCTTCAGCCCGGCCCTCGAGAAATCGCTGCTGGAGCAGGCGGAGCGCTTCCCGCTCGAGACCGATTACCTCTTCGACCTGGTCTATGAGAATCAGAAGTGGCGGGCGACCCAGGAGCTGCTCGACGTTCCGGGCGAAGACAAGACGCCCGCGAAGTGGACCCTCTTCATCGCGGTCGACGAGACCTCGACCATAGAAGAGATCAACGTCATCCGCCGCATGGTCTTCGCCGGCGCCCTCGTGCTCGGGCTCATCACCTCGCTGGCCACCGCCGCGATCGTCCTGGTCTCGACCCGCAACCTCCGGAAGTTCGCGCAGAGCCTGCAGCGCATCAACCCCGATAAACCGGTGTGGACGCTGCCGGTGACGGCGCAGTCCGCGGAGGAGGGGTTCCTCTTCTCGAGCTTCAGCAAGATGATGGAGGAGATGGAGCGCTCGCGCCGCAGCCAGCGCCTCTTCATCGCCAACGCCTCGCACGAGCTGAAGACCCCGGTCGCCGGCATGCTCGCCGCTCTGGAAGTCCTGCTGTCGCGCGAGAGGACGGCCCAGGATTATCAAGCGGTCTGCCGCGACATCCTGCGTACGGTGAGGGATCTCAAGCGCCTGACCGGGACCCTGCTCGACGCCTCGGTGATCGACGGCACCAAGATCCATACCCAGGACGCGATCGATCTTTCGCTGCTCCTGAGCGAGCTCAAGACTCGTTGGGAGGGCCCGGCCCGCGAGAAATCAATCGAGATGTTCCTCAAGCTCCCGTCCGAGAGGGTGGAAATCCTCGGCAACCAGGATCTCCTGGAAGTCGCCTTGGGCAACCTCCTCGATAACGCCATCAAGTACAGCCGCGAGAGCGGGCGCGTGGAGATCGCCCTCATGCGCTTGAGGGACGGTCATCTGCAGCTATCGATCAAAGACAAGGGTCTCGGGATGGCGTCTGAGGACAAGGATCGCCTCGGCGAGGTCTTCTTCAGAGCCGATCCCTCGCGGAGCAACAAGGATTCCTTCGGCCTGGGTTTCGCGAACGCGAAGAAGATCCTGCTCGGGCATGATATCTCCGTCCGGGTGATCTCGGAGCTCGGCCGCGGGACGGAGATCCTCATGGATATCCCGCCCCACAGACCTTGATACTAGAATCACCGAACCATATTCACCGTGAATTTACGGCCTTTGATGCGGCCGTTCTGCAGAGCTTCGCAGGCGATCCTCGCGATGCGCGAGCTCACGGCCACATAAGCGAAGAAATCGTGGATTTCGATCTTGCCGATATCCGCCGCGTCCAGGCCGCCGGCTTCGCCCGTGAGAGCGCCGAGGATATCGCCGGGACGAAGTTTCTGTTTGCGGCCGCCGTTGATGTGCAGCGTCGCCATCTGCGCCGAGGCATGCTGGGCCTTGGCCTGCATCGGGGCTTTCGCCGCCGGCTTGAAGACCTCGCGTTCGAAGGCGCGGCCGGTCAGTTCCTCGATCTTCCCGACCTTAAAGCTGTCCTTGGGGCCCGCGAAAGAGATCGCCAGGCCCTCTTTGCCCGCGCGGCCCGTGCGGCCGATGCGGTGGACGTAGGTCTCGGGCTTCTGCGGCAGGTCGTAGTTCACGACGAGGTCGAGATCGGCGACGTCGATGCCGCGCGCGGCGACGTCGGTGGCGATCAGTATGCGGAGGCTTTGGTTGCGGAAGCGGGCCATGACCTTGTCCCGATCGATCTGCAGGAGGTCGCCGTGCAGGACGCCGACGCTCGCTCCCGAGCGCTCGAGGTGTTTGGCCAGCTCATCGGCGCCGATCTTGAAGTTGCAGAAGACGATCGCCGACTTCGGCTCGACCTGCATCAGCACCGTCTCGAGCAGGGCGGGCTTCGCTTCGCCGGGGACTTCGTAGAGGACTTCCTTGATCGTGATCCGCGCGGCCTCGGTGCTGCTTATCGTCACGCGGGCCGTATCCCGCTGGAACTTTGCGCTCATGTCCTCGATCGACTCGGGAAAGGTCGCCGAGAAGAAGACGGTCTGCCGCGACTTCGGCGAAGCTTCCAGGATCTTCTCCATATCGTCCTGGAAACCCATGTCGAGCATCCGGTCCGCTTCGTCGAGGACGACGGTCGCGACCCGGCCCAGGCGGAGAGTGTCGCGTTGCATATGGTCGAGGATGCGGCCGGGGGTTCCGACGACGACGTGCACGCCTTTTTCCAGGGCCGCCGCCTGCGGAGCGAAAGGCTGGCCGCCGCAGATCACCAGCACGTGCAGGCCGGGAAGCTTGCGTCCCAGGTTCCTGAGTTCCCGCGCGACCTGCGTGCAGAGTTCGCGTGTGGGGCACATCACGAGCGCCTGGACGCGCCTTTCGCCGATCTTGAGTTTTTGCAGGAGCGGCAGGCCGAAAGCCGCGGTCTTGCCGCTGCCGGTCTTCGACTGGCCGATGAGATCGCGCCCCTTGAGGAGCAGCGGTATGCTTTGCGCCTGGATCTCGGTCATGGTTTCGTAACCGATTTCGTGGATCACTTCGAGGAGAGCCGGTGCCAGGGCCAGGCTGTTGAAGCTCCGAGCCGACGGCTTCGAGGCGGATGGGGGCGTGATTTGATTCATAGTGCGCTCTTCCTGCTTAAGTGACGGGGGAATATAGACCACTTCGGCATCAATGACGAGCTAAGATTCAGGGCTGCCGCCAGGCTCTCGGATGTCCCTTGAAAAGTTGGGGGGAGAGGCCCATAGTCCTTTTTCTCGGCGTATCAACCTCACTTAGCGGGTATGTCATGAAAAATGTGAAATGGGCTTTGTCAATATTCGTGGTTCTGGCGGTGCTGTTCGGCGGCGTATCTTACCTTCAAAAGAAGAATCGGGACAGCAAGGTGAAACTCGCCGGCACCGAGATCCCGAATCCCTATGAGATCGGCGACTTCAACCTGAACTCCGCTCAGACTCCGACCCAGACCTTCGACCGTTCCAATTTCCTCGGCAAATACACCGTGCTGTATTTCGGTTTCACGCATTGTCCCGACGCGTGCCCCATCACGCTCGCTCAGTTCAAGGCCGAGATCCCGCAGTTGAACGAGGAGGCGCGGAAGAAAGTCCAATTCGTTATGGTGTCCGTCGATCCCGAGCGCGACACCGCGGAAGCCCTTAAGAAATACGTGCAGAGCTTCCATCCCGAGATCCTCTCGGCGGTCGGCCCGGACTCCGAGCTGCAAAAGCTCGTGGGTTACGCGAAGACCACGTTCTCGAAAGAACCGGAAAACGCCGGTGATCCGAACCTTTATATGATGGCCCACTCGCCGCGCTACTTCCTCATCAATCCCGAAGCACAGCTCATGGCGGTCTATAATCCGCCGATCGCGAGCGGCGTCCTGGCCAACGACCTCAATACGTTGGTCGCCAAACCCAAGGCTTTGTTCTGAAAAATGATTCTCTTCCGCAGGCTCACCTGAATACCGGATTTTCGGCGACGATTCCTCGTCAAAAAATCTGGTATTTTCATTGGCTTGAACATGTATCTCTTTTGACCCGG
>JASLCY010000485.1 GCA_030151925.1 Oligoflexus sp. | reverse complement strand
TATTGTTAGGGGTAACTCTACCAATTTCTTCAGTATGTTGTCAGATTAAGTCGTAGCTTTCACAATTTAGGGGAAGCACTCCCACAAGAAATGTTCAAACAGAGCAAGAATAGAGCAATGAAATAGCGGCACATAAATGATTTATCTCCATGGATATATATTGCATAACAGTTGCGAGATAAGAGGCTTAGGAAATGCACGATCGTCAATCAACATCTCAAGAGTTACATCTGCGATCCGTGAATCGAAGTTAAGTTCTTCAACCTAAACCTCGTGGGAGGAAGAACTCTCGTCTCAAAAAAAACATAAATGCAAAGATCAACGACTTAGACGCAGCATTCCATCCTCCATCACAGTGAAGTTCTACTCACCCTTTCCAATATTTTAAAATTCCATGAATATAGATATTAGAACAAAAATATTACATATTGTAATCTTTTTGTTCAATCATTTGAAATTATTAGAATAAAATCTGTATTTCGGAGTTATTAAAATTAAGAAAATCTACTAAGAGACTTGACGCAAGAATTAAAAGAAAGCCCTTTGGATCATGAGCCTCTTTCAATGTCAGCAGCATCACAAACGCTCTGCAAGTAGCGGCTGGCAATGCGAAGAGCCTCTATTTCCTTCTTCGATGCAGGAGGAATATGCGGTGTGGCATCAACGAGGAAATTGACGAGTGGAACATTAAGGGCCTCACTGAACTTCAACAATGTCCCGATACTTAGATTCTTGGGATTGGACTCGATCTTTTGAATATATCGAGTCGTAACCTCGGCGACCTTCGCGAGCTGAGCCTGAGACATCCCAGCCTTTACTCGCTCATGACGAATATTTCGCGCGACTATTTCCGATAGTTTGATCGCATCTAAACTCATTGGGTCCCTCATATCGGACCACCTTAGATAGGATCTTCTTAGAGCGGTAGACGAACAAATAAGTACAAAATTATCATTTTGTATTCAAAATATTGAATTTATTATAATTATTAAGAAGATCCTTTACTTAAAAGGCGTAAAAAAACCCTTTCGACCTGCGTAGAAAGGGTTCTTTCATGAGAATATTCGACCGAGACAAATCCTAACGCAGCTCGCGCCTCAGGATCTTACCGACGTTCGACTTCGGCAGCTCCTTGCGGAACTCATAATGCCTCGGGCGCTTGTAACCGGTGAATTCCTTCTCCGAGAAGCGGCGCAGCTCCTCCTCCGTCAGCGACTCGTCCTTCTTCACGATAAACGCCTTGACCGCCTCGCCGCTGTGCGCGTCGGGGATGCCGATGACCGCGACTTCGAGCACCTTCGGATGGCTGGCGAGGACCGATTCTATCTCATTGGGATAGACGTTGAAGCCCGAGACGAGGACCATATCCTTCTTGCGGTCGACGATGTAGAAGAGGCCCTTCTCGTCCATCTTCGCCATATCGCCGGTGAAGAGCCAGCCGTCGCGGATCGAGTTCTTGGTCTCGTCGTCGCGCTGCCAATAGCCTTTCATCACCTGCGGGCCTTTGATCACGAGCTCGCCGACTTCGCCGACTCCCAGCGGTCGGCCGTTGTCGTCGCGGATCTCGGCGTCGGTCGACGGCAGGGGCACGCCGATGGAACCGAACGGGATGTTCAGATGGATAGGGTTGCAGTGCGTTACGGGCGAAGCTTCGGTGAGGCCGTAGCCTTCCACGATGCGGGTGCCCGTGATGCGCTTGAATTCCTCGCCGACGGAAGGCTGGAGGGCCATGCCGCCCGCGAGCGCGAACTTGAGGGTCTTCGGAGGGTTCGCTTTGAAGTCCGCGTTGTTGTTGAACGCGTTATACAGCGTGTTGATGCCGGTCATGACCGTGATGCGGTATTTCTTGAAGAGGTCCACCGTGTTCTGGATCGGCACCGGCTTCGGCACCAAGATCATCTCGCCGCCGAGCGTGAGGAAGGCGAGGAAGTTCACGGTCAAAGCGAAGATATGATAGAGCGGGAGCGCGGTGAGGATCACCTCTTCGCCCTCGTTCACGTAGGGGCTCGCCCAGGCCTGGATCTGCTTCACGTTCGCGATCACGTTGCGGTGCGTGAGCATCGCGCCCTTCGAGGGGCCGGTCGTGCCGCCCGTATACTGCAGGATCGCGAGGTCGTCGAGAGTCACCTTCGGGCGGACGATCGCCTTGCGGCGGCCGACGGCCAGCGCTTCCTTGAAAGTGTGGACCTTGAGGTTGTGCTTCGGCACCTCGCCCTTGAACTGCAGCACGGTGTCGACGATGAGGCCCTTGAGCAGCCCGAACTGGTCGCCGATGCTCGTGACGATCACGGTCTCGATATCGGTGTCCTTGATGATCTCCTCGAGCTTATCGACGAAGAAGTTCAGGATGACGAGCACCTTCGCGCCCGAATCCTTGAACTGGTGCTTCATCTCGCGCGGCGTATAGAGCGGGTTCGTGTTCACGCAGATCGCGCCGATCTTCGTCGCCGCGAGCAAGGCGATGGGGAATTGTATGATGTTCGGGAGCATGATCGCGATGCGGTCGCCCTTGCCGAGCCTCGCGTCGTTCTGCAGGAATCCCGCGAAGTCGTTCGCCTTCTGGTCGAACTCTTTGAAGGAGAGGCTCTGGCCCATGCACGTGAGCGCCGTGCGCTTCTCGTATTTCTTGCAGGTATTCTCGATCAGGGTCGCTATGGTGAGATCGCCAGGGATGTCGATCATCGGCGCTACTTGTTCCGGGTACTGCTTCAGCCAGGCGTGACCCATGATCACACTCCTCCAAGTCACTTTACCGCATACGGGGATGCTGGGATAACTTCACTTTTTTTAGGGTCTTTTCGTGAAGAAAGTGCGAATATACTCTCGTCCTTACCCTGGAGCTAGCTAAAAGAGAGTCGACAAGTGTTTGCTATCGATGACGCAAAAATGAGTTCGATCCTCGCCGCCCTCCATACGGATTGCCAGCATTTCCGTCTCACGCTGGGGACCGCCGAGAGCTGCACGGGCGGACTGCTCAGCGCACTCCTCACCCGCACGGCCGGCAGCTCCACGTACTTTCTGGGCGGCGTCTGTTCTTATTCTAACGAAGCAAAAACTACGATGCTCGGTGTCCCCGCGGATCTTATTCGCAGCCGTGGGGCCGTCTCGTCCGAAGTCGCCGAAGCCATGGTGCGCGGCGCCCTGGATCGACTCGGCTCGGATTACGCGATCGCGGTGACAGGCATCGCCGGACCCGGTGGCGGTACATCCGAAAAGCCGGTCGGGACGGTCTACTGTGCCTGGGGTTCCAAGGATGGAGTCGATATAGAACGCCTTCAGCTCCAAGGGGATCGCGATTCGATACGGGCTCAAACCTGCCTTATTGCACTAGCAGGTCTTCAGAAACGCATACGGACGACGTTCGTAAAGGAGGTCCCTTGAAATACGCACACGCACTACTTACGGTCTCACTCCTCGCCCTTGGACCGACCGCCTATGCGGCTGGCGCGGCCGCCCAGGCGCCCGAGGCGAAATACGAGCAGGTCTTCGCCTCGATCGACAACCTCAGCGTCGATTTCACGCAAACCACCTATAAAAAGCTGCGGAACAAAACGAACGTTCGTCAGGGCGATGCGCTGTTCGCGAAGCCCGGCATGTTCCGCTGGAACTTCACGAGCGAGAAAGGCGGCCTCGAGGAATATTACTTCGACGGCCAGCGCCTCACGCATTATCGCGAGAAGGAGAATCTCGTGAATAATTACAACACCAACGCCGGCCTCGCGCGCGAGCTCAAGGAGGTTGTGACGTTAGTCCTTGATCCTAAAGCGCTTTTCAGCCGCTACAAGGTCAAGAGCTCGAAGGCGGAGAACCAGCATACCCTGGTTGTCCTCGAACCGAAGTCGAAGGAAGGCACGGACATCGAGACGATCAACGTGCAGGTCGAGGACCAGCAGAAATTCGTCGAGGACGTGCAAATCTTCTATAATGACGGCAATAATACCCGTTTTTCCTTTAAAAACCCAAAAAAGGCCAAGATCGAACCCGGCTCCTTCGTGTTTTCGCGCAAAGGCAACTTCACGGTTCGCAACCCGGGCTGACCAGTTTACCGGCAGCCGCTGTCGCGGCTGCCTGCACCCCTCTCCTAGCCGCCTGAAACCAATAAAAGTTCCGGTGTAAAGTTTTTGGACGCTCCTGCCGATAAGCTTCCTGTGTGCGAGGACTCTGGACACCTCGCGTCAGGGGGAATGCAGTTATGTCTCAAGAAACCGTCCGCTGGGAAGACTTCGACAAGATGCATGTCATCAGGAAACTGAAGGACATCGTCGGCAAGTGGTGGGGCGTGCAGATCAACTTCACCGATAAACGCGGCTTCCTCCGCGGCGTGCCGGAAGGCAAATTCTTCAATCCGTTGAACCCCATCTGCCAGGCTATCGTCGCGGATGACAAGGGTTTTGCGAAACGCGTCGCGACCGCTCGCCAGACGACGGTCGATTCCATCAACGCTAAAGAGCCGCGCATTACGCAGGACAGCACGGGCTTCTCCGTCATCTCCCTGCCGATCCGCGTGAACGGCGAGTTCTACGGAACCGTCTACGGCGACGGCTTCATCCGCCATGATACGGCGCCGGCCCAGAAGACCCTGATCCGCGAATACCTCGAACGCGATTTCCCGAGCCGCAAGGACCTGATCGCCAAGGTCGATTCCCTGCCCGTCCTCTCCATCACCGAACTTAGGTATCTTACTGAGCTCATCACTCTGGTCGTCGACGAGATCCTCGTCATGCACAAGAACCTCGACGACGAGAAGAGCAAGGTCGGCGAGCTTTCGAAAGAGCTCGGCCAGCGTTATGGCTTCGACCGCATGATCGGCAAATCGATGGCGATGCAGAACCTCTATCGCCTGCTCGAGAAGATCTGCGATTCGGAGACCACCGTCCTCATCCAGGGCGAGAACGGCACCGG
>JASLCY010000469.1 GCA_030151925.1 Oligoflexus sp. | reverse complement strand
AATAAAAATTAGATTTAAAATTTTGATGAGACAATAGGGGAGAACATGCAAAACACGAATTAATATTATGAGTATAATTCTTTATTCGTGTTGAAGAGGAGTAGCTCTTGGTTTTAGAAGTAGCTCAAAGCACGCGTTTCGGATTCACCGGGCTGCGGCCGATCTGGTTCTTTTGGATGCCTAAGCCGCCAAGGATATCGAGTAAGAGCCCTTGGTGCTGAACGCTCTCCGAGGTAACGATATAACGGCCGGTTTTGATAGCCTTCCCAGCAGTTCCTGCAAGGATGAACGGCACGTTTTCGGCCGAATGATTCTTCCCGTCGCCGATTTCCGTGGCCCACAGCGCCAGCGAATTATTCAGAAGATTTGAGTCGCCATCCTTTATAGCCTTCATTTTGCCGATCAAACGAGCGAACTGGCTCGCATGGAACTGATCGATGACCTGGCACTTCTGCCGATAATCATTCGGATCGCTTTCCCCATGGGTGAGCGTGTGGTGAGAATTGACGATCGGTTTGTTGTCGTATTTCAGGAAGCTCGAGGGAATGCCGCCGATACCCGCAACCGAGTAACCGAGGGTGACGACCCGCGTCAGGTCCATTTGCAAGGCCGCCACTGCCAGATCCTGCATCAACTCCGCGATCTGCGGATAGTTCTCTTTGCTTACGCTCGGCCGCTCATCAGTCGAGAGATTTTTCAGGGTGTCGCATACATCGTCGTTTTTCGTGCCAGCCTGAGCGAGCCGCGTTTCGATGTCGCGGACGTTGGTCATGTATTCATCTATCTTATCGCGTTCATCGCCGGTCAAGCCCGTATGGTTCATGGCCGTTTTCAAATCGGCGAGAATAGCATCGAGCACGCTTTTACGCCTTAAGGCCATCGCGGGGTTGGATGGCAGGATTCCGGGCCCTCCGCAGCCCGAGAGTTCGGCGAATAAACTCTCATAGACGGTAAAGGGGTTGCCTTCGCGCGGAATCTTCTTGCCTTGGGAGTTGAAGGTGAAATATTTCGTCCAACGTTCCTTTACCGGTAAAACCGAGAGATGCAGGGAGCTGAGCGTAAGCTTGGCCTTGATCGATGCTGCGAACATTTGATCGATAGACGGCCCCATCGCCAGGTAGTCGCCGGTATAAAGGTCCTTCTTGCCTTCGGCATTCCGCGACCTCTCACTGGTGACGTCGCCAGTCAACAGAGCGACCATGCCGCCAGCGTGGGCGTCGTTCGCGCCTCTGGTGACGGCGATGCCTTTGATGATATTCAGATCGGTTTTATACTTCGCGAGCGGTTCGAGGGATCGATTATCGAAGTTATAATCGCCCGGTTTACCGTTCGGCCAGAATTTTTCCTGGATGACGCCGTTCGCCGTATGCATGACGAGGAAGCGCTTCTTGATTTCGGTCCCGGCATATCCTTCACGACTGCTGAGGAGGGGGTGGAGGAGCAGGGCACTGCCGCCGAACATCTTGAACAAGTCACGACGATTATAATCGCTTGGTTTAATCTTCATGGCTTGTTCCCATCCTTTCGCGTCTTGAAACTCTCCGTGGTCACCAGAGTCAGGAACACGGAAGTCATGTCCAGGTCGGTCTTCTTGAAGTTCGCCAGAGCGTTGTTGAGCAGGTCTTTATCTTCTTTGACCTCGGATCGGCCGTTCACGTATCGGAACGCGTTTTTAACGAAGCAGGAATGAACCGCACCGTCGCTCGAGAGCTTGCTCAGCATGTCCACGGCATCCTTGAAATCCGTGTTGTTGCTCTCCGTAAGCACGAGCGTGCCGGACGCATCGATAGCCTTGTTGCCTTCCTTGGTCCGGTAGCTCCCGATAGGATCATAATTCTCCAGAGCGAAGGCGTATGGATCCATCAGCGCATGGCAAGCTTTGCAGGAAGATTCCGTCGCATGGGCTTTGAATCGGTCTCTCAGCGTAAGGTTCGGATCAGGATCTGGAATCTTCCCGACTTGATCGGGAGGCGGCGGCGGCAAGTAGCACAGGAGTTTGCTCAAGAGGAAGATGGCCCTGTGCATGGGACCGGTCGTCGCTGTATCGGACTGAGCCGCGATCACGCCCGGCAGAGTGAGGATGCCTGATCTTTGTCCATGAGAGTCGTCGATATCCTTCGAGCCGTCAAAGGCGGGGAGGCCGTATAGCGATGCAAGGGGCGGAGTAATCGTCGTCTTGTCCGATGTAAGAAAAGACTTGAAATTCGAAGCATTCTTCTTGACCGCATTCACGCTGAAGGTCCCGATCTCCTGGATCATCGCCTCTCTAAGCTCGGCTTTGTAGCTCGGGAAAAGCCCGGCATCCTTTGCGTAGCTATCCATCCAATACGTACCGGACCAGCGTTTCACATAATCAGTAAAGCCTTTGACGAAACTTTCGCTGGCCAGCAGCCTCTTCGCTTCTTGCAGATAGACCTTGTCATCGCTCAGGGTGCCGTCCTTCGCCTTGGCCGTAAGCTCATCGTCGGGAGGAGCGTTTGTCAAAGCATAGGATAAGGCTTGCGCCAGCTCGAAGTTCGTGAGCCTCTGGTTGCCTGTTTTGCCGCTCTCGCCGAGTTCTGAGCGAAAGAGCGCGAAGGGGGAGCGGATGATGGCCTCGGCAATAGCCGTCACGCCGTCAACGTTACTCCCATCCTTGGTGATGGTGGAATAGAGCGCTTTGTAGCGCACGACTTCTTCGTCAGTCAACGATCGCTTAAAGGCCTTGGCGCCGAATGTTTGAATGAACCCTTGAAGGCAGGCGTCGTCGATAGCCGTGAACTTGCCGCATGAGAGCTGCTTTTCAAGCGAAGACTAGCTGTCGTTGACCGCATTATAAACCGCATATTCGAGTTTTGCCGCATAAGAGCCTCCCGCGAGCAGGAGGTCCGCTTCGTTTCCAAATCCGTCCGATGGCGGGGTCTCGGCATCGAACATGCTATCGATCTTGGTCGCACGACCGAGGAGCTCATCGACCTTGGCCGCATACTGTTCAGTAGTGAGGCGCCACACGCGCCTTTCGGGAATCGCTCCGGATACGCTTAAATTAAGTTCCACGCCATCGGAGGTGGTGGTCATGCCGGATGTGGAATTGCCGTCCTGTGCCGTCTGGTTAGAGCTGGTTTTACCGGTCTTATCGAAATGAGGCAATTTCACGGGTAAACCGCAGGATGTCATGAGATGGAGGCTTGACATCAATGCAAGGATAGGAAAATTTTTCGAAAAGACCTTCAGCATGTGATCTCCTTATCAGATGCTTATCGGTCAAAGTATATTTAATCTTTATCGATATTTATTAAGCTGAATTTTCAGGGAAAAGCTCTCAAAGCGAGATCCGAGCGCCCTAGCAGGACTCAGTTCATATTTTAAAAATATTGTAAAAATAAACATATATGAGCCCTAACCCTTAAATCCTCCCTCAAGCAAAGCGAACAGCGTTTTAAGCGCGGACCTAGGCTGCGCTTTTGAATAAGCCGTCTGGTAGAAGCCGAGGACCGTGCGGGCGATCGCCTCAGCTTCCAGCGTGCTGATCTTTACGATGGACTCTTTCTTGATCGCTGCGCCCAAGGATTTCTCGTAGCGAAGCCACATGCGCTGGGAATAGGCGAACAGCTCGGGCGTCCTTTCGATGAAATCCATATACTTCTTGTAATTCTCCTTTTCTTCGCTCATCGATTCGAAGTTCTTGAGCCCAGCCTCT
>JASLCY010000446.1 GCA_030151925.1 Oligoflexus sp. | reverse complement strand
TAAACGCCGGATTGAAGGTCGTCGCTCCAATTGACCTCGACCGCGAAGACGCCGTTCTGCGACACGGTTTTTTCATCGTCATCATGATCGTCGTCTTCGGTCTGGGTCGTGGCCGCCGGAGCATCGTCATGGTGTTTATGGGACTTGCCGCAAGCGGCGAGGAACAGGGTCGAAGCAGACAGAACTATGAGCGCAAGGCTACGAATCTTCATGGATTTCATCCTAAATGTGCTGGTTTATTCGATTGTTTATCAGAAAAAACTCAAGCCCGTTTAGGTCGGGGCGGATCGATGTCGAGGCTGTGGCTGGCGTGATGAGCCGCATAATCAAAGGCGATGATCACCGGCCGGCTCTGCGGCTCCTGGATCGCGTGACGCGGATCGCTCCATTCAATTACGCTAAACACGAAGCTGAGGAGCTGGCATTGGCAGTGGTGGTCGACCTGCACGGTTTCCGCGTGCTGGCTTTGGGCCGCCGCTTCCTCGAGGAGGCAGTGCGCGTGGTCCTGATGCGCCATCCAGCTGGAAAACAAGGCGTCGCAGCGGGGGATGCTCACGATCGCGATATTCGCCATGAGCCAAAGCAGGCCGAAGCTCCGGAGAGCGGCTGCAAGGCGATTTAAGCTGGCGAAAACTCGAGACAATTAGACCTCTTCAGTCTGGGAAAAGCTGAAAATTAACAGATTTCCCTTAGAGGGACAATCTGCTATCCATGTTTCGCGTTAGCTCTGATTCAGCAGATTTCACGCCATCTTACGTCAGGAATACTATGTCTGGATTTATTCCGGGAAGTCGCGGCAGCCTCATTTTGGATCTCCTCGTTACGGCGATGGCGGTAATCTTGCCGTTATTAGGTTTCAGCGTCTTCATCTCACGTTCCCGGAAAAACTACAGAATTCATCGAGTTATACAATCCGTTCTCGGTTTGATCCTGGGCCTGGCGGTGATCGCGTTCGAAGTCGATATGCGCGTAAACGGTTGGCGCCAGCTTGCGGAACCGTCGCCCTATTACCACAGCTGGGTTTTCCCCTCTTTGATTCTCCACCTCTGTTTTTCGATACCGACCCTGCTCATATGGACATACACAATCGTGCAGGCCTTCAGGCAGTCGATTGAGCATACATATAATAAGGCACGGATTCAGCACAGAAAATTAGGCTGGATATCCACCTACGCCATGGTCGGTACAACCCTTACGGGGTGGCTGTTCTACTACCTTTCGTTCCTGGCTTGATAAAAATCGCTAAAATTTTCAGCCCTCTCTTCTCAGTCGTTAACTTGTCAAGTAAGCTATGTCTATCTATACTCTCGGCGTAAGTGAGCGACTCTAGGAAGCTTCCGCGAGACGCCGAAAATCCCCTCATTCATTTTGAATATTTGTCCGAAGAGAGGATTTCTCCACCCACCCTTTTATATAAGGAGTTAAAGCAATGTCCCCGTTTGATCCCAAGAAACAGCTGTCAAAGGAAGCCGCGGCCAGCCCGAACTTCCGTTTGGCGAGTAAGGACCTGAAAGGATTGTCCTCGGAAGTCCTCAAGGCCTTGCTGGAACAGGTCCAGGCCGGCGATAGGAACGCTGCCCGCAGCTTCATCAGCCGCTCCCTGAACGTCAATGATGTGGTCGCGGAATACTGCTTGCGCCATCTCGAAGAGAACCTCACGCGCGAGCAGAACTACCGTGAACGCATCCTCGAACTCGCTGGCTCGCTCGGAACCGCCACGGCAAGCGACCAGCAGGCTTTCCTTCGCGACGCTTTCGGCGTGCAAGGCATCGTCTCCAAAGCAATCCTCAACCACTGGCGTATAGCAGGTACTTAATTGTTTAAACGTTTAGACGAAAAAAATGCTCTTCAAGCGAATTAAACATCACTTGAAGAGCTTTTTTTGTAGCTAGGGTGTTTGACCTCCATCTTCCTCTAGAAGAATCCCAGCCTCCCTACCACATAGAACCTATCATCGGCGCTCTCGGGAACTTATTGAACGGGCTTTGATTTCCCAAGCCTTTCGGGAATTTATCGCGCCCTTCAAAATGCGCCCTGATCCTTACACAGGTCGGCCGCGGCCTTTACGTCCTCGAGCTGCTTGTAATCCGAGAAGTCCTGCCCGCCGCCGTAGGCGCTGTAGCCCGGATAATCATAGAAGTACTTGCCCGCGTCGGGCAGATCGATGCTGGCGAAGGCCTTGGCGTCCACATCCGTATTGCCGAAGCCGTAGGCGATATGGAAGCCGCGGTCTTCGAGATCCTGGAGGACCGCAGCCTTGAAGGCGGCCCCTTTATTCCCGCTCAGGCCGAGCAAGGGCGCGGCGCTCGTCTGCACGACTCCGTTCGGGAATTTACGGGCGGTCAGGAACTCCCTGGTGCGCTGCACGAGGTTCGAGGCCCGCGCGGTGAGGTACAGCGGGTGATAACCCTTGGCCACGAGGCCCTGGTAAAGGGGGGCGGCGCCGTCATGCGCTTCCGGGATCTTGTTCAGGATGCCGTCGAGAGCCTCGACCAGCTCGCTGGTCGTCAGGGTCCCGTCCACGTCGCTCACGAAGATGCTCGAACCTCGGGGAAGCACCTCGAGGAAGAGTTCGGTAGCGGTGCCGTCGCTGGTCGCGACGAGGCGCACGCGGTGGCGTCCGAGGCCCAGGCGTTTATCCTCGGGGATCTGGAAGTAGACCAGCCCGCCGTCGTCCGCCACGCCCAGCGTCGTCGGATGTTCGCCGGGAGCCGTGGTAAGAGCGGTGCCGAGGGTCTCCCAGGTGCTGCCGCAATCCCGGAGGAGCTGGATGACGACTTCGCTATGGACGAGCGGGTTGTATTTGAGGAAAGCCGAATATTGGAATTTCGCGATCACCCATTGTTCGTCGGTCTCGTTCAGGTAGAAGTCGCGGCCGAAGTGCTTGGGGTTGCCGAACAGCGCGCGGTGGCCGTGGGCGGCGATGCGCGGCGGCGTCGCATCGCAGCTCGGGGCGATGCCGCAGGCCGGTGCGAATCCTTCGGTCTGCGCGGCCGCTCCCTGGCTGAGGGCCAAGGTTCCGAACAGGGTCAACGCGAGAAAAACTTTCGAGGGGAAAAACATGGGCGATGTCCTCTTGGGTTTTAGGTTCTACAGCGTGCGAACCGCACGTGTTTGTCTTTCAGGCTCGCTACGGCTACGTCTTTGGCCGTCGCTTCCAACGGCACCTCCGGTATGATCCACGTGCCGCTCACGTTCACCACGTGGGGCAGCTTCGCGAAGGTCTCCCAATTCTCGGCCGTCGCGCCGCCCGATACGCAGTAGCGCATGTCGGGGAAGGGACCGGCGATCGCCTTCAAAAAACCTTCGCCCGTGAGCGAGACGGGGAAGAGCTTGGCGTTTCGGAAGCCGCGCGCCTGGATGAACATGATTTCAGAAGGCGTCATCACACCCGGCAGATAACCTATCGTTTGCCGCGACGCCGCTTCCAGCAGCTCAGGCGTCATGCCGGGGCTCACGATGAAATCCGCGCCGGCATCGACGGCCCGATGGAAGTCAGCGACGGCGAGCACGGTTCCGACGCCGACCGTGAGCGAGGGAACGCGTTTCTTGAGTTTCTCGACTCCTGCCAGAGCGTGTGGCGAGCGGAGCAAAATTTCAACGCTTTTTAATCCGCACGCCTGAGCGAAATCGCCGATCGGCTCGAACGATTCGGCTTCCTTAAGCGTGACCGAAGGCAAAAAAGGCGAAGCGCTCAGTATCCGTCCCATCCTGAGACTGGCTTGAATCTCTTCCATGCAGGCTCCCGCGAGGGCTTAAGGCTTATCGAATATCGAAGCGGCCCCGATGAGGCCGGGCTGCGTTCCGACGATCACGAAAGTCGGGATCGCCGCGAGGTAGGGGGCGAACCGCCCCTTCTCCTCAAAACGCCGGCGAAAACCGCTTTTTTTCTCCAAGAAGCTCACGATGCGCGGAACGATGCCGCCGGCGACGTAGACTCCGCCCTGGGCGCCGAGCTGCAAGGCATAATCACCCGCGACCGCGCCGAGCACTTCGCAAAAGCATTCAAGCGCCTCGCGGCACAGGGGATGTCCATCGCTCAGGCCGCGTTCGACGATGTGCGCCGCATCGTAGGCGTCCGAGATGAACCCACGATGAAAGGCGAGGCCTTCATAGATATTTTTGAGTCCCTGCCCGGAGAGGAGGTCTTCGTTGGAGACGAAACCGCCGAGTTTTTTGCGCAAATAGAGCGCAATAGCTTCTTCTCGCTCGTTTTGGGGAGCGAACGCTGCGTGGCCGCCTTCGGTCGCGAGAGGCAGGGAGCATCCGCAGGCCGGCACGAGTCCCGCCATGCCGAGGCCGGTGCCCGGACCGAGCACGGCATAGGTCTGATGCGCTTTCGCTTCGCCGCCGCCGATCTTCAGGAGCTCCGCGCTGCCGAGGTAAGGCAGGCTGCGCGCCACCGCTTCGAAGTCGTTCATCACGTGCAGCTGATCGAGGCCGAGCTCCGCTTTGAGCGCTTCGATGGAGAACGACCAGGAGTTGTTGGTGAAGTGCACGCGATCGCCCGCGACCGGAGAGGCGACCGCGAAGCAGGCTTTCCTCGGCCCCAAAGCGCACTGGGCCTTGCTCAGGAAGGCGTGAATCACCGCGCCGAGAGTCGGGAAGTCCTTGTTCGAGAAATACTCGATGCCAAAGATCTCATTGCCCTCGCTCGTGACGAGTCCGACACGCGCGTTGGTTCCTCCGATATCAGCCACGAGATGGTGGTTCATTCTGCCAACCTCAAAAGAGGGTATAAAGTCGGAACGAGGATTATTCTGAAGCGAGCCTAACGATTTTTGCGAGGGAGGCAAAGCGAGACTTGTCGAAGGTCGCGGTTTCGTGCTTATTTACCGCCACCTCCTTCTTATATGGCGAGTTCTGACGGTGAATATTCTAGCGAAGTTACAAAAGCTCCGTCCCCAGCTCAGCAAGGCCGAAGTGAAAGTGGCCGATGTGGTTTTGGCTGATCCGAACGCGAGCATTCGATCGAGCATTGCGACCCTAGCGCGCCTGGCGGATGTGAGTGAACCCACGGTAAACCGCTTCTGCCGCAGCCTCGATTGCACGGGTTTCCCGGATTTTAAGCTAAAGTTGGCCCAGTGCCTCGCCAGCGGAACGCCCTACGTGAATTCGACCGTAGAGGCGCACGATTCGGTCGAGGATTTCGCTGTTAAGATTTTCGATATGACTCTTTCAGCCGTGGAAGACGCCAAGAGCAATCTCGACTTCGTGAAGCTCGGTCGCGCGATCGACGTCCTGGCGGGAGCGCGCAAGATCGAATTCCACGGCCTCGGCGCCTCGGCGTCGGTGGCTCTGGACGCCCAGAACAAATTTTTTCGCCTCAATACGCCGGTCGTGGCCTACACCGATGTCACGATGCAGCGTATGTCGGCGGCCGGCGCGAGTCGCGGTGACGTTATCGTGATTATTTCTTATACGGGACGCAGCATAGCGAGTATCGAGACCGCCGCACTTGCGCGCGAATCAGGCGCAACAGTGGTCGGCATCACCAATCCGAACTCGCAGCTCGCCGACCAGTGCTCGATCGTCATAGGCGTCGAAACCGCTGAAGACACCGATATTTACACACCAGCCATCTCCCGTCTCCTGCACCTGATCGTCATCGATCTCCTCGTGACCGGCGTCACCTTGAAACGCGGCCCCGATTTCGTCGATCACCTGCGGAAGATGAAGGACTCCCTGAAGGCCACCCGGACCCCGAACCCCCGATAAAAAAAAGACCTGCTCAACGTTCTGAGCAGGCCCGAAAACCAAGAGATCAAACCTCAAACAGAATCTTCAGATTGAGGTGCCCAACAAACGGGTGCGCTGTGCCATAGACTCCAGGGAGGCCATGGCCGAGAACTCATATGTGGGGACGTGCCTCCATTTAACGGAGGCTTATTCGGATTGTCAAATCAAAATCTTAGAGAATCTCAGCGGCCTCAAACGGCCTGGTCCTCGAAGTCTTTGATCTGCGGGTCCGTTCTCAGGCGTTTCACCACGTTGATGGAGATCAGCGTGCGCACGAGGACCTGAGGGTTGACGATCAGATGCTGGTCCTTGCCGGACTTCTTCATCTCGATCAAACCCAAGGTCGCCGCGATATCGAAGGCCCCGGGCTCCGGCTTCACCTTGGTGTGCTTCTCGAAATCGTTCAGGAGCAGGGCGAAGTCCAGGGAGTTGAGCTTCTGGATGTCGCCGCCGGTCTTCTGCACGTAATCCCTGAGCGCGAAGAGCACTTTACGAAATTTGAAGGGGATGTCGGTCTGCACGAGCTTGCGGTTCTTGCCGCTCTTCGTCGACCGGACGAACTCGGTGAACCATTTGAGGCGGGGCAGATGAACGACGGCCAGGACCTCCTTGTTCGTGTCCTGATCGATTTCGACCTTGACCATGCCGAGGTTGGTAAAGACGCCGAAGATATCGGCCACTTCGGTTTTGTCGAAGCCCAGGCATTTTTCTATGGTTTCCAGCAGCGCCTCGAGCGGGATGACCTCTTTCCCGCCGTCGACCTTCTTCGCATAAAACCGCCCGATCTCGGCCGCCGTATCCGCGATCTGCACCGCTTTGGTGAGGCGGTTGGCGGCGGCTTCGATGAGGCTCGCCTTCTCGCTCTGCAACTGCACCACCTGGTCGTTCACCTGACCGAGGCGCAGGGAGAATTCCTTGAGCACGAGCTGG
>JASLCY010000419.1 GCA_030151925.1 Oligoflexus sp. | reverse complement strand
GAAGAAGCTGTGGTTCATCACCTCGGTGATGGTGACGGTCGCGCCCTTCTTCAGGACGCGGCGGACCTCGCTCAGGACGCGTTCGGGCGAAGGGATGTGCTCGAGCACCCAGCAGATGAAGGCCCCGTCGAACGTCAGCGATTCGAAGTCCATATTCGTCGCATCCATCTGCAGGAGCTCATAGCGCTTTTCCGCATAGGACTTGCTCGCGAGGAAGGCCCGCGCGGCCTGGAGCTGCGTCTCGCTCTGGTCGATGCCGGTGATGCGGAGCTGCGGGAAACGGCGGAGGAGGATCTCGGATTGCGCGCCGACGCCTACGCCGACTTCGAGGAGATGGGAGATCGAGGAGAGGTCGAGGCCGCCGTAGATCGACTGCTCGGTGAAACGCGCCTGGTATTTGAGGCGTTCCTGCTCGACCGAGGAATAACCGTGGAGATAACCCTCTTCGCTCATCTTATTGCTGCTGGTCTTGCTGGTCATGCCTAACCTCCGGAGTTTCAGCCCTGCTTATCGAGACGCTCAATAATGTATCGCAGGCAAAACCCGGGAGGAAGAGCGAACCGCTCAATAGGGGAACAGGTAGCGCAGGAAATTCTGTGTAGCGGCCGGCAGAACCATGGTCATGCTCGCGAGGAACATGAAGGCGACGACGTAGGCGGTCACGGTGAGGAACTGGATCTGGACGTTGCGGCGATGCATCGAGGCGAATTGCTCGATCAGGGTCGCTTCGTAAACGGCCACGCTTCTTTGAGACAAATAACGAATCTCCGCCGACATGGGACTTACGCTCCGTAATTGTGTTGCAGTAAGGGTCGAAATAGCAATCGTTTGACGCTTTGTCAATTGCGGTTTGGGCCTTTTGCAAAAGGCCGGAGAAAGCTGAGGAAAACCCGCAAAAAGAACTAAAACGAGAAGATTTTTCGTCAATCTTATCAGGCCGCCGCCGATAAGGGAGGGAAGCCCTGAGAGGTCCCACGATGAGCGCAGCAGAATCAAAACCCGCCCGAGCGAAGGTCCGCAAGATCTTCAAGAAGGGCGATATTTATCTCTGCGGCCTTTGCGGGAAGAATTACCCGAGCATCCCCGAAGCGCAATTCTGCTTAAGCCGCTGCACGCAGGATTATCTCCGCGAGACGGGGACGGTCGAGGCTCCGCAGAAACGCTATCGCTGCAGCTTCTGCAAACGCATCCATCCTTCGATCGAAGAGGCCCAGGCCTGCTCGGAGACCTGCAAGAGGAGCCTCGAGCAGAAGGCGATGGCCGAGAGGAAGGTCGCGCAGACCATGAGCGTCGAAGAGAAGCTCAAGGCCCTGGCGCAATTCGCCAAGGACCCGGCGGCGGCCGAAGCGCTCAAGACCGCCGAGGCCCAGGCCGCAGCAGCAGCGCCGGCCAAGGTCTACAGGCCCAAGAAAAACGAGATCCTCGCCGGCGAGAACATCAAATTCCAACGCGACAAGCACATGTTCCGCTGCCTGCGCTGCAAGCAGCGCTACAGCTCGCCCGACGACGCGCGCCAATGCTGGGACAGCCATGGCGAGGGGGGCGTGCTCTCCTTCGGCAAACCGAAGTCGAACGATCCCCGCTACGAGCTGGACGGCAAGAAATTCCGCTGCAAGAAGTGCGAACGCCTCTACGTGGCGGTCGATGACGCGATCCGTTGCCACGATTCGCACACGGCCCCGGTCGGCAAGAGCGGCAAGGAAGAAGTCAGCGAAGCCTACTTCCGCGACGGCGCGAAATACGTTTGCCGCAAGTGCAACAAGAAGTACTTCACGCGCTCGGAAGCCGAGACCTGCTTCAACTCCGTTCATCCCGAAGGCGAACTCCAGGCGGCCGCGCCCGAGGCCGGAGCGGACGCCGCTCAGCCCGCCGCTCCCACGAAGAAGGAGAAGGACGCCGACCTCGAGAAATTCTTCCGCGACGGCGCCAAGTATGTATGCCGCGGCTGTTCGAAGAAGTATTTCAGCAAGACCGAAGTCGTGGAATGCTTCGATAAGGATGCCGCCGCAGCGCCTTCCGAGCCGACAAGTTAAGTTGCAAACCCGGCCCCTGACAGGTATTTTAGGCTGAGAAGCTCCCAACTCGAGATCAGCCTATTGAGTCGCCGATGAAATCAAAGTTGCCCCATGCGCCCCGTCGTCCTACGAAACCCCGTTCTCCCCTGCACATCGCCGATGACTGGCAATGGCTCGAGGATATCGAGGATCCGGAGACGGAGGCCTACCTCAAGGCGGAGAACGCGTTCTATCGGAAGGCGATGAAGCCCCACGCGGAGCTGCAGAAGTCCCTCCTCGAGGAGCTCAAGGCGCGCATCGCCGAGGACGACAGCAGCGTGCCGGAGAAGGACGGCGAGTACTGGTATTACGTCCGGGTCGAGAAAGGCCTCCAGTATCCGATCTACTGCCGGAAAAAAGGCGGTCTCGACGCTCCCGAGGAAATCTACTTCGATCACAACAAGGTCGCCGCGCGGCACAAGTTCTGCGAGCTCGGCGCCCTCGACGTGAGCCCGAACCACGAATGGCTCGCTTATTCGCTCGATCTCGAGGGCAGCGAGCGCTACACGCTCTTCATCCGGAACCTCAAGACCGGCGAGGAGATCGATCCGGGGATCACCGGGATCTCGACCTGCTTCGAATGGAAGAATAACGAAGGCTACTTCTACATAGGGCTCGATAACCACGATCGCCCGCTCAGCCTCCATTACCGCAAGATGGGCCAGGCCGAGAGCCGGCTCATCTACAAGGAAGAGGATTCACGCTACTTCCTCGGCCTCGACGCCTCGGAGAGCGAAGAATACCTCTTCCTCGGCTGCAACGGCTATGATTCCAACGAGGTTTGGTTCCATAACGTCCATGAGGCGACGCCCGACTTCCGCTGCTTCCTGCCGCGACGCGACGACCACGAGTACGACGTCACGCATCACGACGAGAGCTTCCTGATCGTCACGAACGATCGGGCCGTGAACTTCAAGCTCATGAAGACGCCGGTGACGGCGATCGGCCCGGAGAACTGGACGCCGGTCTACCCTTACGAACCCGATGTGCTGATCGAAGGGCTCACGGTCTTCAAGGATTTCTGGATCGTCAGCGAGAGGCGCCAGGCCTTGCCGAGGCTCAAGGTGATGCCGATCCGCTCCGGAGAGGAGCCTTTCTATCTCGAGACCGACGACGAGGCCTACGAAATCGCCGTTTCCGAGGGAAAGGAATACGCTTCGGCGAGCTTCCGCTATATCTATTCCTCGCCGCGCGTCCCGCAATCGCTCTATGAGTTCGACCTCGCGTCCAGGGAACGCAGCCTCCTCAAACGGCGCCTGATCGGGAGCTGGCCCTTCGACGAAGAGAATTACCGCGTGAAACGCCTCTGGGCGCCCGCGCGCGACGGCGCCAAGGTCCCCGTGACCCTGATTTATCATAAGGACGTGAAGCCGGAGGCGCCGCTCATCCTCCACGGCTACGGGGCCTACGGCGAAACCCTCGACTGCGACTTCAGCGGCTACCGCCTCTCTTTGATCGATCACGGCTTCATCTACGGCCTCGCGCATACGCGCGGCGGCATGGACGTCGGCCGCGGCTGGTACCTCGACGGCAAACTCGAGAAGAAGCGGAACACCTTCACCGACTTCATCGACGCCTGCGAATTCCTGATCCGGGAGAAGTGGACGAGGAAGGGCGCGATCATCGCCGAGGGATCGAGCGCCGGCGGCATGCTCATGGGCGTGCTCGCCAACGAAAGGCCGGACCTGTTCCTCGGCATCGTGGCCTCCGTGCCTTTCGTCGACGTGCTCAACACGATGCTCGATCCCACGCTGCCCCTCACGCAGCTCGAATACCGCGAGTGGGGCGATCCGAACGATCCGGAGGCCTACGCCCGCATCAAGGGTTATTCGCCCTACGACAACGTCAGGCATCAGGCCTACCCGCATATGCTGGTGGTCGCGGGGCTGCATGACCAGCGAGTGGCTTATTGGGAAGCGGCGAAGTGGGTGGCGAAACTCAGGGCCACCAAGCAGGACGAGAATCTCCTCCTCTTCAAGGTCGAAGGAGAGTCCGGTCACAGCGGGGCGTCCGGCCGTTACGATGCTCTGAAGGAGACTGCGGAAGAGCTCACCTTCATGATCATGCTGAAAGACGCGTATCTGCGCTGAAGGGGTTCAGCGTTTGACTTCGATCTCGTTGACGAAGTAGATCTCTTTGAAGGTGCGATTCAGAGTCTTCGAATGGAAGTCGTGCATCGCCTGGCCGTCGGCGAAGGAAACGGTATCGCCCTTCTTCACCGAAGTCTTGGCGGTCGCGAGCCAGATCTTCTCGCCGCCGTGCTTGAGCTCGACGTAGGTGTACTGCGGAACGTCGATCACGTCGGTGACCTTGCCGCTCACGGATTCGGATTTTTCGCCCATCGCTTCGCCCGTGTACTGACGAGCGGCTTGGAAGCCTTGCGTATTGCCAGTGTTATCGTTGCCGGCGAGCGCCACGCCCGACAGTGAGATCAGCATTGCTGCCCAAACGCTTTTCATGAGTTCACCCCTTATAAAAATGCCTCAACATTGTATCCCAATTCCCTTTCAGGGCCTAGTTCGAGTGCTTTGTCTTTTTCTGAATTTGCAAAATGAAGCGTTGTAAGCCAAAATTGTATATGACCATAAAGCAAAGACCGGAAAACCTCGTCAGCTCTCGCCCAAATTAGCTTACAAAGGCTCGCCGATCTCTTGCAATTTTAGCTATGTCATCGAAGGGGATCGAAATGACAAGGCATCGACTTCTATTGCTTTTTTTCGCCTATTTCCTCGGTTCTCAGCTGCCGGCAAACGCCTTCGCCCAAAACCAACCTGCCCCCGCGGATGATCGGGGCCTCTTCAATCATTATGATATCGACAACGTTAAGATCGAAACCCACGACGGGCTGCAACTCGATGCAAGGCTCTATGACCCGAAGGTCACGGACTTCTCGGGAAAACGCCCCGCCGTGATCTTTGCGAACTCCTGGACGCAGAGCGAATACGAGTATGAGATCCAAGCCCGGAAGTTCGCCAACCGCGGTTACATCGTCCTCGCCTATGCGACCCGCGGCTTCGGTGGATCGGACGGCACCGTGACCGTCGGCGGACCGAACGATATCCAGGATTTCACGACCGTCATCGATTGGCTGGAAAACAATACGCGCGTGGACGTGAAGAATATCGGGATGGCCGGCGTGAGTTACGGCGCCGGGCTTTCTCTCCTCGCGGCCGCCTTCGAACCGCGGATCAAGACGGCCGTCTCCCTCAGCGGCTGGGGCAACCTCGAAGATTCGCTCTACCGCAACCAGACCATTCAAAAGACCTGGATCGACGTGCTGATGGACTCGGGAAAACTCACGGGTCACCTTGATCCCGACGTCGCCGACCAACTCGAGGCCCTCAAAACGCGGCGCGATCCGGCGGCGACGACCGCCTGGGCCGCGCAGAGGTCGCCCGAGCGCTACGTGGATCTCATCAACGCGAAGAAGGCTCCGATCTTCCTGCAGAACAGCTATCTCGATGCGCTGTTCCCGCCCGCGCAGATCCGCTCTTTCTATGAACGCCTCGAGGGCCCCAAACGCATGATAACCGATCCCGGCATTCATGCGAGCTCGGCGATCCCGGGTTTGGGCGGACTGCCCTCGCCTTTGTGGGACGAAGTGGGGAATTGGATGGACCACTGGCTCATGGATCCTACGGTGCCTGTAAAAACCGGCATTACGATGAAGGGCGACGGCGATAAGATAGATCTCGCATCCTTCCCGGCCTTGAGTTCGAACCGCTACGCGCTCCGTGCCAGCAATGCTTCCACCAAAGATGGGGCAGGCCTTACTCAGATCCGCATAACCGGGAACCATGATTCGGGTGCGACGACGGGCGTGCCCTTCGTAGGCGACATACTCAAGGGCCTGGTGAACGTCCCGGTGCTCAAGAAGATCACGGATATCGACACGCGTTACGCCGCGGTCCTGACGACCGAGCCGCTGATTTCATCCATCGTCGTGCGCGGCGCTCCGCAATTGCGCTTTAAGGTGCTGGCCCACAACTCGCCGGTCACGCTCGTCGGTTATCTCTATGATGTGGATAAGTGGGGGACCGGTACGCTGGAGGCTTTCAGCGTGATGAGCCTGCAGGACCCGAGCACGGATGCGACGGACGTGGCCTTCAATCTGAACATGACCGCTTTTAGCGTCCCCAAAGGCCATCGTTTGGCGGTCGCGATCGATACGGTCGATTCGCTCTATACGCCAGCCACGCCGAATGCGTACACCGTCGATCTTGGTATCGACCTTAATCAAGCGATAGAACTGCCGCTCGTCAACTGATCG
>JASLCY010000412.1 GCA_030151925.1 Oligoflexus sp. | reverse complement strand
GCAGCTGAGGGGTTTCGTTTCTCGATTTTATTCCCTGTGGAGCCGTAACCAGTGGAAAAGGCAGCGTTATGCCCCCTGTTTCCACCTCGACGATTATAGCCTCGACCCCACGAGTTGGTGCCGTTATCCTATATTATCCAAGCAAGTTGAGATTCCTTAATAAAAAATCACGATGTGCAAGGGTTTGAATCCATAGGGATTTTCAGGTGTTTCGTATAAAAAATCGATAAACCCCTTAAGGGAAAACGAGACCGTCCCGAAAGAATGTTTACTAGCTCGATAGTGAGTTTGGGATTCTTTTAAGGGGGCACAAATGAAGAACATAGTAAAAAAACATGGCGAACGCGGTTTCAGTCTGGTGGAGCTAATGATCGTCGTAGGTATCATCGGTGTACTTGCGACCCTCGCTCTCCCGCGCTTTAAGCAATTCCAAGCGAAAGCCAAGATGGGCGAGGCGAAGAACATCCTCTCGCACCTTTACACTCTCGAGCAGACCTACACACTCGACAACAACCAATATCTGGCCATGGGCAGCATGGGCGCGGGCCTTTCGACCCTTTCCGGCAGCAACACCTGTACGGCTACTTCCGTAACGGGCGCACCGGATCTCGGTTTCACCATCGACCCTTGCGTTTCTAACGCTCCGCTGCCGCGTTTCTCCTATTCGATCACGACGTCCAACGGTAACTCGAACTTCCTCGCGACGGCGTTAACCGGTGCGGGTGCGGTGAACCGCGTCTGCCCAGGTAACGGTAACCTTGCTATAAAGGTCACTATCACCGACGGCAACGTAATGAACGACGCTGCTAACGGTACGTTCGGTAAAGTTTGCGCGAACTAATCCGAAGCTAGTTTCCAATGCATGATCTCAGCAGCGGTATGTGCCTACCGCTGCTTTTTTTTCTGCTCCTGCTCTTCCAGCAAACCTTCCCAATGCTCATCCACGCGTAATGAGGCGGCAGCTTCCTTGATGCAATTTCCTGCTGGCAGCACGGCTTGATCGAAGGCCGTTTCGCGAGGTGAGGACCTATAACAGCGTTCGTAGGCCTCGACAAAGGCCCCGCAGTAGCGCGGTGAGGGATAACGCACCTGGAAAAGCGGTCTGCGGCTGCTTGGAGCAAGTGTCACGTAAACACCGTTGAGGTAATGCGTCGTTCCCGGCTGGAATCTTATCTTCTCTTTAAGGATCTCGTACTGATCAGGGATTTTATCGTCTTTAGCGGTGAGGCAGGGGGCGGTTACAGTGCCTGGTGCGATGCTATCATTGTCGCCGAGCACGTCGATCAGGGTAAGTGCGACGTTGTCGAGCGTCGCGACAGGGCGTGTGCTCTTCGCTCCGAAATGCAGCCAGCACCCCACCCCTGCTGCGATTATAAGCAGAGCCCAAATGATTTTAACAGCCTGCCTCAAAGCCTCTCCGTCGCTCGATATTGAATATCTCTGAATTAAAAAACGTGGCGCTCAAACGTTAGGGATGGCCTTTCACCCCCCTTAATACCCGTCCTGGTTGTCCATAATACTATGAAATGGCATATGAATTCTTTATTTAAACAATAGTCTAAAAATATATTTAAAGTGAACCGATACTGAGACCGGATCGTATTCTGCCGAGGTCAATATGAGTGGTTTTCGTTTGTGCTCGAGTCTAGCGAATGGGCTGCTTCTGCTGAGTCTGATAGCGGCCTGTTCCGAACCCCCACGCCTCCAACATATTCCTCATGCGGGCACGGGCAATTCCGAGCCTGGCGGCGATGTCGATGCGAACGGCGAACATAGTGGTGCCAATAGCGACTCTAGCGGGACGAAAAATGACGATGGCACCGTAAACGGTGGATCGAGCACCAACGGTGGGACGATGAGCGTGAGCGGCAACATCGCCGTTCCCGCGGATCGCGGTTATCAGAACCAGCCTTGGGAAGAGATCCAAGCGGAAGACGGGAAGCTCGGCGGCAATGCGAAAAAAATTGGCCCGAGTCGCGTGAAGTGGGATGCGAACCACATCGAAGCCGAGGCGATCGGCCGCATGGCCGTCCGCCTCGATGCGGTCGGCGATTCAGTGACGTTCAAGCCTTCCAAAGCAGGTAATTCCATAGTGCTTCGCTTGTCGATACCCGATGCGCCTGAAGGCGGAGGCATCGATTCGACGATCAGCGTCTACGTCGACGGCAAGAAAGTGAAGCTGCCGGTGACCTCGCGCTATTCGTGGTCTTATAACGGCGGTGAAATCGGCAATCCCAAGGTGGACGATCCACGCGTGACCAATGGGAAGTATCCGCACACCTTCTTCGACGATGCGCGCATGCTCCTAACGGACTTCAACGCGGGCGCCGAGATCAAAGTGCAGAAGGATGCGGACGACAGCGCGGCCTTCTATATCATCGACCTCGCGGATTTCGAGCAGGTCGGCCCACCTGCGACGATGCCCGCCGACTTCGTGTCGATCGAAACCGTCGTGCCCGGCCTCAAGGCGAATGATGGCCTCGATCACGCCGACGACATCGCGCGCGCGGTGAAATCCACGGCCAAGCTCTGGTTCCCGCCCGGAAAATACGTCGCGACGAAATTCTCGAACTCTAACGAGGGCATCGACAACCCGGGCCATGAGATCCGCGGCGCCGGCATGTGGTACACCGAACTCCGCGGCCGACGCATGATCTTCTTCTGCGACGGGCAGGTGTCATGCAAGTATTCCGACTTCTCTCTCTACGGTGAGTCCAAGGCGCGAGCCGAAGAGGTCGAGGGCGTGCAGAAGGCCTTCGCCGGTCCTATGGGATCGGGTTCGACTATCGACAACGTCTGGATCGAGCACGTCGTCGGCGCGATCTGGGTCGGCAACGATCCCCCTTATCAGACTCAACCGACCGACAATCTCAGGATCACGAACTGCAGAATCCGCAATACCTATGCGGACGGCATCAACTTCGATAACGGAACATCGAATTCGTCGGTGAAAAACTGCCACATACGGAATACGGGTGATGACGGCGCCGTCGTGTGGTCGGTGAAGTGGACGGATTGGGTGAAGGAGAAATCTTATCAGGCCGGTCCCGACTTCATCAAGGAAAACGGCCGCAACGCCCCCGATCAGGGCGTGGGGCATGACAATGTCATGGAAAACATCTCGGTACAGATGCCTTGGCGCGCGAACTGCTTCGCGGCCTATGGCGGCTACGGCAATACCTGGCGCAACAACGTCTGCGAAGACGTGCTGACCTATCCTGGCATTTTGATTGACAATGAATTCTCTCCTTACGACTTCGGGCCTAAGGTTACGACCTTCAGCAACATCTCGCTCATCCGCGCCGGCGGTCAGATGTTCCTCGAGCCCAATCCCTGGGAGCACGGAGCGCTCAAGCTCTATCAGCGCGAAGGAAGCATAACCGATATCCTCGCCGAGAACATCG
>JASLCY010000285.1 GCA_030151925.1 Oligoflexus sp. | reverse complement strand
GCCTTCTCTTCCTATCTCTGGCTCAATTTCCGGGTCGAGTCTTCGAAGGTCAGCACCTACGCTGTGGTGAATCCGGTCGTAGCCGTATGGCTAGGCTGGCTTTTCCTCGACGAGGTGATCAACCTCCAGGTCGTGCTCTGCACGATCATGATCCTGCTCGGCATCGCGATCGTGGTCTTCATCAAAAGGAAGCCCACGATCGAACGATCGCTCGCGGGCGTGGACGAAGTGAGATGAGCGAGGCCGTCACTGCGAGAAGATCACGGCGGAATAGGGCCCGAGCGCGAAACTCGCATTAAAGCCCAAACCATCCTTGCCGCCCGGATAGGCGACGGTATCAAAGGTCTGCGTCCCGCCGAACTTCGCCGAATAGACCTTGGAATCGCTATTGAACCGCGCATACCAATAGCCTCCGCGCGGGAAACCGACCTGATAGGACGGGAACCACTGGTTGCTGAAGTTCACGACGACCACCACGTCATCCCCCGGCCCGCCCTTGTCCCAGCGATGGTAGGCGATGACCTTGTTTTTATCGTTCACATGGAAGACGTTGACGTTCTCGCCCTGCAGGCCTCGGGTGTTGTTCGCATAATTCCGCCTCATACGGATGAGGTCGCGATAGAGATCGGTGATGCCGGAGTAGCTCTTCGACTTCTGCCAATCGACCGGATCCTTGTCGTCGAACCAGCCGTTCTCGAGGATCTCCTGCCCCTGGAAAAGCATGGGGATGCCGGGCGAAGTCAGGGTCAGCACCGCACCCAGCGTCGAACGTTTCTGCGATTCCCGGCTTCCTGAATTGCCGGGCCAGATCGCTTCGGGCAGACGTTCCTGGCCGTTCGCGGATTCATCATGGCTTTCGGTATAGACGACCCTCTGCATCGCGATGCCGTTGAACCGCTGATTGATCGACCAGGCGATGGAACCCATGTTCCGACCTTCGTCCGTAGGGGCGATCAAAGCATCCCGCACCGGATGCATGAACTCTCCCGACCACTGGGCGTCGAAACCCGCGCCGCCCCAATAAGTGCCGCGCGTCATCGCATCGCCGGCGCCGAAATCCTCGGCGATCAAGATCTTCCAGGGCTGCTTGGCCTTCACCTCGTCGCTGATCGAGCGGAGAAGGTTCCAGCCGTCCGCCAGGCCGTTGCTGCCATCCGTCGTGCGCATGAACTTGGTGCCGTCGAATCGCAGGCCGTCGAGCCTATATTCGTTGAGCCACATCAGGACGCTGTCTTTGATGAAGTTACGGACTTCGACGCGGCCGTAGTCGGGGCGCGTCGAACCCCACGGCGTATCCGCTCTATAATCCGTGTAATAATAAATGCCGCCGTGGCCGTAGCAGGGCCCATCGAAACACCAGTTGGGCAGATCCGTGGGCCCGTGATGGCTATGGACGACGTCCATCACCACACCGATGCCGCGCGCGTGGGCGGCATCGATGAAGGCCTTCATATCGTCCGGCGTGCCGTAGGCGGATTCCGGCGCAAAGATATAACTCGGATTGTAACCCCAGGAGAAATCGCCGGGAAATTCGCTCGGCGGCATCACTTCGATCAGGTTGATGCCGAGATCCTTCAGGTAGTCCAGGCGGGTCATAGCCGAGCGCCAGGTGCCGGGCGCGCCGCCGCGCACGGCTTCGAAGGTGCCGAGGTGAAGTTCGTAGATCACCGTGCTGTTGAAGTAGGGAGTTTGATAGGCGCCGGTCTTCCATCGATAGGAAGCGGGGTCATGGATGATGGAGAGGCCAGCCGAATTCTCGACCTGCCTGGCCCGCGGATCGTTGCGCGCGAGCATCTCGCCTTCGGGCGTCTCGATCCAAAAGCGATATTTCTGCCCGACTTTCGCCTCCGGGACCTCGACCATGAAGTTATCGTGCGCCTCGCGCTCCATCGGGATCGAGGTCTGCTCCCAATGATTGAAATCACCCGAAACATACATCGCCTTCGCGTTCGGCGCCCAGACGCGGAAACGCACGCCTTGCTGCAGGATGGCCGTCCCCATCCCTTCGCGCGTGGGATCGTCGGCGAGGCTGCCGGTGGACACGGCTAAAGTCGCAATCAGGAGCAGTGCGCGTATCATGGCCTTCTCTCTCGGAAGTTGACGAAGCTGGCCTTGTCATGAAAACAGCCCGCCTGGCAAAAGCCAACGCAAAACCGTCGGCCCCGCCTTTTCCGAGAGCTGGCAAACCTTTACGGATAATGCCCAGCGGCGAAACCGGAGCGTTTTTCGTCCATAAAACGCAGGATGTCGTCGTATGCGGACGGCGTGAATTTTTCCCAGGATTCTGCATGATCCCTGACGTCGGCTTCGAGGCCTCGGACCCTGCCTTCGAATGCGGACGGCGCATAGTAGCCGCCGAGGAGCTGCCGGATCTGATCGACGAGCTTGCGGCGGTATACGGTGCGCTCGGGAGCGAAGAGGATCGTGAGCAGGCGGTTCGGATGGACCTTGCCGGGCTGGAAGACGTCATCCCCCATAAGGCTCTTGTAAGCTGCGGCATTGGTTCCGAGGGTGTTATCGAGATCCCAGGCTATGATCTGCCACTGGCGAGTCGCGCCGTCGAAGTAGAGGAAATCGTTGTTGGCATTGGCGAGCAGGCTGTCCCAGTGCCCGTTGAGAAACGAGGTGGCGGTGTAATTGACGACGGAATCCACGTTGATGAGCTGCTCGAGATCCGCATCGGAACTCTCCGGCTTCAGGACCGCCATCAGCTCGAACAGGGCGGCTTCGAGCTTCTGCTGCTGCTCAGGCTTCTTGATCTTGCCGCCGTCGAAGAACTCCGGCGACCAGCCGCGAGGATCGTACGTCTCCGGCTCGAGGCTCGCGAGGGCCAGGTCCGCCTCCACCAGATGGAAGTCCTTGTAGCTTGAATTGCCGGCTTGGAAACGCGTCTGCAGGAAGACCTTGTCGACGTTCTCCGCCAGCGAGTAAAGGCCTTTGTAATCGTAATAATAGCCGTCAAGGAGGCGGCTGAAGGTGCCTTCCGGCCCTTCTTTCCCCGTACGGTTGAACGAGACGAAGAACCTGGCGAAAGCGAGGCGGTAGGACGCCGGCCCTCTCAGGGTCGCGGGCTTCGCATAATTCTCGCGTGCGTAACCGCCCGACGAGACGTTCTCGCGAATCATCGCCGGGTCGTTGGCGCTCGCCCGCAGGCTGAGCTGTTCGAGGCCGAAGAACTTCCGGTTCTTATTCTCGGGAAACGTGAGCGCCTCGACCTGGCCTCGGTCTTGGCTGAACAGGTCCGTCTGCGTGAAGCTGAACTTGAATTGCCGCTTCTCGTTGCAGCGCGAAGTGTTGCCGCGGACCTTAAAACCCACGTTATCCACGTGATGACCGTCGATCACGACTTCGATCGCATGGCCGTAGCCGCTGTCGAGCCCCTGGCAGCCGTCGCTCAGGACCTTGCTATAGGTCTCGGAGAGCACACGCATGCGCACGTCGTGGACCTTTTGGTTGAAGACGCAGCTCTGCGTCACGGCATAGACCTTCTCGCCGTTGAACGAAGGCGCGGCGAGCGCGTCGGTCGACGCGCAGTCCGTTTCGAGGCTATCGCCCTTCAGCGCCGAATCCGGAATGGAGCGGCAGGACAGGAGCAGGAGGAGGCTGCACAAAAACGCGAAACGCATAGTTTCTCCCGAGAGACGTGACCGTTCAGAGGCAGAGGCGTGCTTTCAAGGAGGCGTCGTAGGGCCTGAGCATCGTCTCATCCGCGAAGACCGCCACGCTATTGCCGTCGAGCGTCGCGCCCTGGAACTTCAGCCGGCCGCCGTCGGCCTGCGCCGTCTGCCCTTCGTTCACCGCATTGCGGAACCTGCGGGCGCCGCTGCCCTTGGCTTCGATATCGAGATCGGGAAGAGGCAGCGAACCCGAGGTGTTGTTGACCACGACCACCATCTCCCGGTCGCCATCGATGCGGCTGTAAGCCAGGATCCCGTCGTTCGACTCATAACGGAAGACGGTGCGACCCTGGTTGAGCGGAGAGCACGACTGCCTCAGGTGATTGAAGCGGCGTGAGGTCTGATACACGTCGTGGTCGCGGGCGAGCATAGGATCGTCTCGCCAGCCGAAGCGCAGCGAACTTTGGCTCGGGCCTATATAAGCCAGCTTTTGGATCTCGGGAATCGTGCTGCCGAGGCGCCAGGGACCGCTCATGAACATGTCCTGGCGTTTGAGGGCATCGTTATCGCCGCCGCAGAGCGAAAGGATAGCCGCGTTCCCGCCGGCCGCGCGGAGGCTGCTTTTATCGCAGATGCCGGTGAAGCCCTGCTCGAGGCCGTAGTAGATCACCGGCATGCCTTCGACCGTCGCGAGATAGCTCAGGCCCAATTTCGACTTCCAGGGATCCGTCGGGTTCTGGAAGGTGAAACGCGGCCAATCGTGTATTTCCAGCACGACCCAGCTGAGCCGCCTATCGCCCTGCATCGCGAGCATGTCGTGGTCGGGCGATTGAAAATCCCAGCGCACCTGCCCGCCGCCCGCCTGCTGGAGCAGGTAGGCCCGCGAATCGCCGCTGAGAATGAAATCATAGGCTGCATTCATGCCGGGATAACGAGCGACCGAGTTCTTGAGATAGAGGCTCTGCAGTTGGCCGATCGAATAGGTGAGCGTCGCCGGAACCTGGCCGTGGCTCGCCGGATTCTCCGGATCGGTCAGCATATTGCCGACCCGACGGGCGATCCAGTCGGGGCTCGCCGCGACCTCGCCGACGATATAGAAGTTCTTCTTGCCGAGGCTCTGCGCATAAGCGCGGATATGGGTCGAGAAATAGGCGAGGTAATCCTCGGTCACGTGTTTTGCGGCGTCGAGGCGATAACCGTCGACGTCGGCATAGGCGATCCACCATTTATGGATATCGGTGAAGATGGCCTGGAAATCGGTGTTCTTGGTGTTGTAGTCGAACATGCCGTCGCTGAAGTCGCCGAACATGGTCTCGGGCCCCTGCCCGCTCGTATCGTTCCAGCCGTTGGTACCGCAGCGGTTGAAGAACTCCGGACGCCTGAAGGCGGGAAAGAAGGTCGAACCGAACGAGAGGGTGCCCTGGGCCGGGCTGCTCGCATCCCCTCCGTTCCAGTTCGCGTTGTTCAGGTCCGCGGCGCAGCGGGCATGATCCGGCTGGGCCGTGTACTTCGCGTGCGCGTCGCAGAGATGGTTGACGACGATATCGAGCACGACCTTGATCCCGCGTTTATGGGCTTCGAACACGAGATTACGCAGATCCTCCCGGGTGCCGAAACCGGGATCCACATCGGTCGGGTCGGTCGCGCAGTAACCGTGGTAAGAGCCGCGATGCTTGAAGACGGGCGTGAGCCAGAGCGCGGTGATGCCGAGATCGGCAAGGTAATCGAGGCGGTCGGTGATGCCCTTTAAATCACCGCCGTGCCGAGCTTCCGGAATCTGCCCGTACTGGGATTCGGTCGGCGGCGCATCGTTGTTGGCAGGATCGCCGTCGTTGAAGCGATCGACCTGGATGCTGTAGACGATCTCTTTGCCCCAGAAGGTCGGGCTCTGCTCCCGCGGGCGATCGAGTTTTTGGAAGCTGGTCTCGGCCTCGGCGAGGCGATCGTGCGCCCAAGCCTTGACCGTCGGGATAGGGGCGACGCTGATGTCGGGCACGGCCTCGGTCCGTTCGAGCCGCTGGCCGGCGCTGTGAGTGAGGCTGGGATCCGTTTCGAGCGCTCGGCACGAGAGGAGGGCGAAGGCGAAAGCCGTTCCGGCTGACGCCCGTAGGACTCGATTCATGCTGGGCTCCCCTTTCATTTCAGGACCGATATATTATCGGTTCTGAGCATAACACGGGGCGCCTCCACCAGGAAATCAGAACGAAGCCCGATATCCGTTCCAAAGTGGATCTATTCAGCGCTTAGCAGCGGATTATCCAACACGCAGCCGATGCCGAAAGGCAGCGCGAGCGTCGGCAGGGTCGCGAAGATTCCGCCTTCCTTCACCTTCTGCAGGGAAACGCTGCGGAGGGCGTTCATATCCAAGCTGGCCTCGCTATCCTGAACAGCCACCGCATCGCCGTGAGTCGGCGTGCCTATCGTCGCTTCCCCGTCGAGCTCCACCGAGAGCGCATCCGGATCGCGGGCCAGCGCCCGCCAAAGATCGGCGAACTCCTGCAAAAGCCTGGGATCGACCGGCTTGTTCGCATCAGCGCCGGGAATATTCACATGATCGAAGCGGAGGATGGAATCGGGATCGAGCTCTTCGCCATCATTCCAGACGAGGTCCGGAGCTATCGTCTGCTGATAGTCGCGCATCTTCTGGATGAAATCGGCCTGGCTGACCTTCTCCGAGTCGAACATCGTCAGGAGGCCCGGGAAGGTGAAATCATAGTGCGAACCCGTGCCGCTTCCAGACGGCGTGGCCTTCAGAAAGCCCATCACCAGCTCGCCCGCCGCCGACGCCCCGTAGGCCAGCGAAATATCCGAACCGAGCGGCAAGTCCTGCGGCAGCGGCGACGCATAATAGAGCCGCGCGAAATCGAAATAAGCGTTTTCACCGGTCCCGAGCATATCCTGATAAACGAGACGCCCGCGCTCGACCGGCCCGAAGAACTGCTCCAGCTTCTTCGCCGCGACTTTTTTAAAGAGATCGAGGTCTATCGTCAGCGGCTGGTCGAAATCGTTGAGTTTATCCACCGTGCTCTTCAGAGCGGCCTTGGTGGAGTCCGAGATTTCGCAGTAGCCCGGATTGTTTTCGGTCGACATCACCGAGGCGGGCAGGAGATCCGCCGAAGTCAGAGACGCCGAGAGAAGCAGGGGAGCGATAAGGTGCAGCATAAAAAAGCCCTCAGGTGTTCGGTCCGGAGTATTCCATCCCGTTTCCCCGAGGGCAATGCGAGAAAATTGAATGCCCGTCGGCACCCAGAGCCGGCCCGACCCTAAACCGGCAGGCGCGGCGAGATACGGGCGAACAGGCGAGGCAGATAACGCGCGGTAAGCACTCCGAGATATTCCTTGGGCCCCGCGATCACGACCTCGCGCCGGCCCCGGGCTATCGCGTCGGCCATCTTCCGCGCGCAGTCTTCGGGACGAACGCCGCGGCGATGCCCCTCGTCGAGCTTACCGTAGGGTTTCCCGTCGGCTGCGAGCGCGTTATGCGAAACCTTGGTCGTCACGTACCCGGGATAGATCATCGTGATCTTCACCCCGGTCCGGAACAATTCGTTCCTGAGGCTATCGAAATACCCCTTCAGCGCATGTTTGCTCGCGCTGTAGGCCGTGCGGGTCTGGATCCCATAGAGGCCCAGGACGCTCGAAACCACCGCGATATGCCCGCTGTCGCGCTCCGCCATGCGTTTGAGGATAGGCCGGGTCAAGGCCACGGTCCCGAAGAAGTTCAAGCCCATGATCTTCTCGTCGAGCGCGAGGGAGGATTCGAGGCCGCGATAACGCTGCGAGACGCCCGCGTTGTTCACCAGCACATCGATAGGCCCGTGCCGCTGCCACACGGCCTCGGCCTTCGCCTCGAGCTCGTGATAACGTCCGAGATCCATAGGCTCGACGCTATGGGTCTCCGGCCGCGCGCAGGCGTTTTTCACGCGATTGAGCTCCGCTTCGTTGCGCGCGGTCAGGATCAGCCGGGCGCCGCGGCTCGCGAGCTCATAGGCGAGCGCCTCGCCTATGCCCGACGAAGCGCCCGTGATCCAGACCGTTTGCCCTTGAAAACCAGCCATGCCGCCTCCGGTTCAGATATCGAGGTCGACCGTTCCAGGGCCGCGGCTCTGCAAAGGCTCGCCCCGGAGCTTCTCGGCCACGACCAGATAGGTCTCCGCGAGCTCCACCAGATTCTTCACGGGAACCTTGGGCACATCGCCCTGGCCGCTGAAGCCTTGCGACATCAGGTAACGGCGCACGGTCTCCTTATCGAGCATCTCGGGCGCCTGGCCTTTGCCGACGCGATCTTCATAGGAGGAACGGACCCAGAGGCGCGACGAATCCGGGGTGTGGATCTCGTCGATCACACAGATCTGGCCCTTGGGATCGCGGCCGAATTCGTATTTCGTATCGACGAGGATCCAGCCTTTCTCCGCATAGACCTTCTGCCCGAAAGCGAAGAGCTTCAGGGCCATGTCCGAGATCTGCTGCCACTCGTCCGCCGTGCACACGCCGCGCTCGATGAGTTGAGCCGGCGTCACGTCCTCGTCGTGCTCATAGGCGGCGGCTTTGGTGGTCGGGGTGATGATGGCGTTCGGCAGCGGACGGAATTCCTTGAGCCCTTCCTGGAGTTTCACGCCACAGAAGTCGCGCACGCCCTTGTCATAGGCACGGGCCATACTTCCTGCCATGTAGCCTCGAACGATCACCTCTATTTTGAAGGGCGTGCAGGCCTTGCAGCGCAGAACACGTTCATGAGGGCGATCGATCAGATGGGTCGGGACGACTTCCTGCGCGATACGCAGCCAGTATTCGGAGAGATCGGCAAGGATTACGCCTTTGTAGGGAACCATACCGACAAAACGGTCAAACGCAGACAAACGATCCGTATGAAAAATAAAAAGCTCGTCGTTTTTACCGACAAGCTCTCTGACTTTCCCCGCGTAAACTTTGCGGCCCTTACTCACGAACTCCGCCCTCTGCTGATCCGTGAGCCCGCCGTAGGAGTGCTTCTCCAGGACCTCTCCGGACTTACTTTCAGGCTGCTCGCTGATTTCCTTAAGATAATTGCGGATCGTCTGCATCACTGTCCTCTCCTAAGATGTTCCCATCCTCGGAGGAGGACGGGTTTATATACGCTTCGATGCCCCAGAGTTCGTGCGATTGACTGATATCAAAAGTCCCAGGGAAATACAAACCGTTAACATCGCTGACGATCCGAACGAGAAGAGCGGCAAGGGAATCCCGACGACCGGGAACATTCCCATGACCATCGATACGTTGATGGCGAATTCGATGAAGATGAGGGCGCCGACGCCGATCGCGACGAGGGCGGTGAAGGTGTCTTTGCTATGCCGGGCGATATCGAGGGCGATGTAGGCGATGACCGTGAAGACCGCGAAGATC
>JASLCY010000397.1 GCA_030151925.1 Oligoflexus sp. | reverse complement strand
GCGGAGCCAAATCGAAATCCGCGCCGGTCACGGGCGGCGGCTCGGCTACAGGACAGACCTCCGGCTCGAACAACAGCACGGGAACGGTCGGCGCCGATTCGAACGAGTTGGGCAAAACCGTGACCGTCAACGATATCATGATGACGGAAAACATCGTCACCGGCCAATGCAAGGACACCTTCTCGTACGATCCGACGAAAGTGGGATGTTACGTGAAACAAGCGGGGAGCGTGTGGTCCGGCACCCAGGGCTGGCAGGACCTGACGATCAAATTCGCCAACTCCACGGCGGCCTGGATCGGACCGGTCGGCAGCGGCGCTGCCGGCAGCTCATGCCCGGACGTCCCGAACAGCGATAAATCGATCTTCGTAAGCCACTTCGTGATGACCGATGCCGCCCAGGTCTCGATTCAAGCTATCCTGGACGACAAGGGCACCGTGCGCATCTGGAAAAACGCGGATTCCAAACAGGTCGCCTACATCTCCGCGGAATCGAATTACATCGAAGGCGCGGCCCTGCTCGGGCGCGGTTTCTATACCGTGATCGTCGAGACCAAGAACACGCCGGGCTCTCCGACGGGAACGCTCGCGACGATCATGAACTCGACCACGAAGCAGGTGATCCTCCAGAGCGAAGGCTCAGCCGATTGGTGCGCTTATCGCGTGACCGCTGCGGTGGACGTGGAGTCCTTCCTCAACAGCGAAGCTCTTTGCCAACCATGCATGACGGGTAAAAAACAATGATGAAAGCCATCGCCTCCGGGCTGCTCAGCGCACTTCTCGTATCATGCAGCGCGAACCAGGCTTCACCGACCGACTCCAATGCGGTTCGTCAAAGCCAAGGCGCGACGGCCGACTCCGATAGCACGAACGGCAACCAATCCAACGCCGACGATACGGTAGCGAGCGCAGGCAGCACCAACAGCGCGGGCTCGACTCAAAACTCGAGCGCTTCCGACGCCTCCATGAGTTCGATGACCAAACCCGACGGCCCGGCGCGCGGGGAATGCAAAGGCACTCTGAGCTACGATCCGAGCGGTTTCCAATGCGCGTTCCAGGAAAGCAAATCGAATTCCGTCTGGAAGAACGAGCAATACTGGAACGACCTGATCCACAAGATGCAGAACCTCGACGCGTCGTGGATCGGCCCAGGCCCGGCGAAGAAGAAAGGCGCGAACAACGATCTCGATTACTGCCCTTCGGTGGGCGCCCAGTATCGCCTCGTCCACGTCTCCCACTTCAAGCTCGATGCAGCCGCCAAGGTGAAGCTTCAATTCGTGATGGATGACAAGGGTTCGGTCGAGCTCTGGAAAAACGCCGAAGCCGACAAGGCCGTCTACGTCTCCGAATGGACGAACTCGCTGATCACCGAGCTGCCTCTCGAAGCCGGCTTTTATTCTTTGATCGCGACCACCGTCGACGACGGAGCCTCGGCGACCTCGATCATAGGCTCCGTCCTGGATTCGGCGACCGGCGCCATCCTTCGCCAAACCGAAGGCGGCAAGAACTGGTGCATCTTCCAGGTCACGCCCGAGGTCGGCATCCCGGATTTCCTCCGGGCGAACGCCGTCTGCCGCTCCTGTATGGTCGGCGATCCCTAAGCAAAAAAACCCTAGGAACGACCTAGGGTTTTGCCTATCATGCCTCGAGCCCTCTAACGCTCGAGGAGATCCGTGACTGCGCCGTCCTCACCCGCTATCCTCTCTTCGCATAGAACCCATCTTTGGGCGCTGGCCGATCCCCTGCGCTTCGATCATTTTTCATGGCGCGAAGAAGGCGCTGGAGCCTTGCTCCTGCTCGGCATGCACCTCAGCGACCCGAGGCCCTGGAGCTGCGCCCGGAATCCCGTTGTCTTCGAGGAAGCGCCAGGGATGATAGATCTGGCTTCGAAGCGCATTCTAGGGAAAAGGTTTCGCATGAGCTCAGCGAGGCCCGAGGCCGATGCGCAAGCGCTTCGCACAGCAGATGCGCATGAGGATGAGTCCGCGGCGATGAAACGCATCGATACGATAGCCCTGATCAATCATACCGTTCGTTCCACGGGTTTTGATCCGACCTCGGCCGCTCCGCAGTTTCCGGCGCTGGAAAAAGAACCGGGCAAACTCCTCCCCCGCCCTCTCGTAGCCGCGGCGCGCATCACCTGCGAACGCGGCGAGCTCCGGATCCATAGCCGCAACTTCACGGAAATCAGCCAGGGCCTGCATGCGGAAGTCGTCTTGCTGAGCCTCCTGAGCGAAGAGCTCAGCACGAAGGATCTGGGCGCGATCGAGAGCTTCGAGTTCGAGACCACGCTCAAGCCTTGTAAGATGTGCGCCGCCTTCCTTCACTCCGTTCGCTCGCATACGCGGGTTTTCACCGTGCGTTATGAGGAGGAGGATCCAGGCCCGCTGGCGGCCGATACCCTCCTCGATCGATACGGTTATCATTAAGCGCTTAGAGGATGCTTTTTAAGGCCGCGTGCAGTCGAAGCTGATATTCACGCCGAGGTCATTGCCATCAGCCCCCGTACGGGTCATGACGCCCGTGATGAGGCCAGTCGTATATTCCGAGGCCCGCATATGGGAGACGTCCTGGCCTTGAGCGGCCAGCTCATCGCAGGACCAGAGAGGTTTGGGTTGGCCTGGAACCGTGGTTGAACTATCCTCTTTCAGGCAGCGAAATTCCGTATTCGCGTTTTGACGGCTCCAGAGGCCCTGGATAAATGTTATGACGGCCGTCCCACGAATGACGAAGGACGCCGTAGCATCGTCGATGCCGGTGCATTTCAGATAGGTTCCAGTCGGCCCCGCCCCATTGTTGACAGCCGTTCCGCTGCTCGAAGTAGCGACCTGCGTACCCGCGGGAGAGCTCGAGGAGGAGGAGTTCGCTGCGGAGGTCGTTTCGGTCTGCGTGGCTCCGGAGATTGCCGTCGTCGGGCTAGCGGCCGTCTCGTTCGGAACCGCCGGCGTATCGACCGTCGGCGACGAAGGGGTCGGCTTGGAATCGAGGACTTCGTGAGGATCGACCTCAGGTCGAGGCAGAGCGGTCCGGCAGG
>JASLCY010000388.1 GCA_030151925.1 Oligoflexus sp. | reverse complement strand
CCGGTTTTCTCTAATTCTGTCCGACCGATACGGCGGCCGACCTCCGCTGCGCAGGCACGAGGCAGAGGTTGACCGCGAGCGAAGTCCGCGATGGACGCAAGATCTTTTACACGAATGCGGCGGCGTTCCAGGCAGGCGAGAAATGGCGAGTCGAAGCTTATGACAGCGACGATAAACTCTTGGCCAGGCGCCACCTTACTTGGGCAACGCCTTAAGCGGGAGCTGGGCAGGCCCGAGAGAGCGGGCCCATGAGAAGGAGCAGGCGCCGCTCAAGCGACGCCTGAGCTTTTTAGAGATCAAACCAGAGGGCGACCTGCGGCATGATATAGTGGTCTTCCTCATAAGGCTTCAGCGCGGTTCTCGTGCCGTTCACATCTTTATGATCGTAGGAGAACTGGTAGAGGCCGAGCAGAGGACCGACGCGGATGCTGCTTACTTTGAAGCCATAACCGAGTTCGGCGACATAACAGGTCTTGCAGGTATAGGTCGTGCTCGCGCCGTCGATGTCCTTCTTGGTGTCGAGCATATAGGTGAGGTGCGCGACGAGACCGTCGCTGTTCGAATAACCGACGGTCAAGCCCGGCCCGTGGATCTTGGCGATGCTGCTGCCGTTCGTGCCGGGGCCGCTCGTATGGTTCTCGACTTCGCCCTGCAGGTACTTGAGGCCGAGGCAGAGGCCTTCGAGGTTATAGCACACGCCGAGGTTCACGAAGGTGTAGGTGGTCTTCGATTTGGTGCTCTGCGACGTCGAGCCGGGGACGTCGCGCTTCGCGGCGTCTTGGAAATAAAAGAGCGAAAGGCTGGGAGTCATCACGTTGCCGGCCTTCGCTTCGCCAGCTGCGAACGTAAGAATGCCGGCCAGGGCCCAAGCTTTGACGATAGACTTCATAGGTTCTTCCTCCAGGTCATCCCCTTTCTTCTCGGCAGGATCTGCCCAGCTCCTGAGGCCTATCTGAACTCTTTGTCGTTACGGAGGTTTAGCGCCCTTTACGCCGGCGCCATAGGACCTCGAAATCACGGCAGGAACCGGCGGCTTTTCAAGCCTCGCAAATTGTCTCTCGCCGCACGAAGTTACGCTGTGTTAAACATAGTGAGGACGTCACCCCAGAGGAGAGAGGATGAGCGCACGCCTCCACCTGTTAGCCCCCGAGCAATGCATCGTCGATCAGCTTGAGCAGCATCTGCTGGATTACGGCCTTGCGGATCTCCGGCAGACGATGCTCGTCGTCCCCACGCAGCGCCTCGGCACCGCGCTCCTCGTCCGGCTCCTCCGCACGCGTCCCGCTCTGATACCGCCCGAGATCCTCACGCTCGAAGCTTTGCTGCGGCGCGCGGTCAGCGCTCCGCAACGCATCGCCCACGACGCGACGATCGACCTCATCCTGCGCCAGCGGCTCGAGGAGCATCCTTATCGCCATCTCCGCCTCGGCCACGAGCGCGAGCTTCGCCTGCTGTACGGCGAGCTCTACGACCACGGCTTGCGCACGGAGGGCATCACGCGCCTGCTCACCACGATCACCGAGGATATCTACAAAAACGACCAGCACCTCGGCAGCCTCTACGATCGCGCGGAGGAGATGGCCGCGATCCTGGATTTCCTGGACGATCGCCTCGCGACGCTGGGGCTCGTGCCGCGTCCCGCTTATCTCTCGCAATGCGCGAGCGAGCTCAACGCTACGTGGCCTGAACTCTCTGAATCCTGTCAGCACGTCCACCTCATCGGCTTCACCAGCATGGCGACCAACTGGCAAAAGGCCCTGCCCAGCTTCGCCGCGGATGAAAGGGTCGATATCTGGATGAGCGAGGCGCCGCGCCTCTACCATCCGACGAGTCCGCTCAAGGAATTGATACAGAACATAGCGGGCCTGGGCGTCGCGCTCGAGGCGACGCCGACGCTGCCGCGACCGCGCGGGAACTTCGAATGCCTCGTCGCCCAGAACGTGAGGGAAGAAGTGGAATGGGCTTACGCGCTGGCCCAGAAAGCCATGAATCAAGGGTTCCCTCCGCACGCCATCGGCGTGCTCGTCACGGATGAAGGCCTCTACGGAACGGCGGTGCGCAGCGTGTTCGATCAGGGCGCCTATCCTTGCAATCTCGCGATCCCGCAGCGCTGGGGCGGAACGCTCGCCGGTCGACATCTCGCCTCGCTCCTGCAATTCTGGCGAGAAAAGCAGAGCCTCGCGAGCCTCCTCGCCTGGATCGATCATCCCCTGACGGCGGCCACCTGGGACGAAACGCGGCTCACCGCCCTAAGGCGCGCGATACTGCAGGCCGGCGTCCCCCAAGGTTATGAGGCCATGCGGGCCGAGATCGCCGAAGCGGTGCGGGACGACTTCGATGAATTGCTCGCGCCCCTCCTGCCTCTGCGCATGGACGAGCATCATCCCCTTCCGCTCTGGATACAGAACCTCGAGAACCTCATCACGACGTTCCACTACTGGGAGAGTTTCCCGGAACGCGATCTCATGCAGTCGAGCCAGGAGCTCTTCGAGGACTTCGTCAGTTCGCTCAAAGCCTTCGGCGCCGGCCATCCTCTGATGTCGGGCCTCAGCTTCTGGGATCTCGTCGAAAGCCATCTCCTGGCCGGCAGCATCCGCGGCACGGGCGAGCCGCTCGCCGGCCTGCAGGTGCTCAGCCTCGCCGAAGCCCGCTATTTCCCCTTCGAATTCGTCATCATCCTCGGCTGCCACGAGGGCTGCTTCCCGAAGGCCCTGCCGCAGGACGAGCTGCTCGATAATTATCTGAAGAAAGCGATGGGCCTGCCCGGCTGGGAAGTCCTCGAGGCGATGGAAGACCAGACCTTCCACCTCCTCAAGGCGCGTTTGAAGCATCTGGTCCTTCTCCGATCGGCCCGCCTCGGCGAAGAGGTGCTCGTCCGCTCGCGTTTCACCGAAGCCCTGATGGCGAGAGAGCATGCTCAGGAGAAGGTGCTGGGCCTGCCCCACCCTCTCCGCGCCGCGGACGAGGCTCCAGACCTCGCGACGGAAGGGGTATTGCCCGCGTGGATCGACAGCGCGACCTCGCGGATGTCGGCCAGCCGTCTCGATCGATTGCTGCAATGCCCTTACAACTTCCTGCTCGACAGCCTCGGCATCCACAGCGAGGCGACCAAGGCCGATGAATCGGACAGCCGCCGCGAGGGCGAATGGCTGCATGCCGTGCTCCAGGCCTTCATCACCGGCCACAGCCCGCGCGGCAAGGTCGCGGAACCTTGGCAGCCCGAGGACGAGGATATCGAGATCGTCGCGCAGAAGGCCCTGGAACGCATCGGCTCCATCACCGACCGCATGGTCCCGCCCGACCTCCGGGAGTCCTCGCTCGTCTCGCATCTCAAGAATCACGCCTGGCCTCGTTATATCGATCATCTCGTGAAGCGCATGCGGGCCTACCGCAGCATCAGGGAATTCGCCTTCGGCCCGACGCACGCGCCGGTCACGGTCGAGGTCCGCGGCCTCACCCGAGAGCTTCACGGCCGCATCGATGCCCTTGATTTCTCGAGCCAATGGGCGTTCGTCACCGACTTCAAACGCAGGACGGTGCCGAGCCTCGATAAATCGAAGAAGGGCCTCAACGCGCAGCTGCCGCTCTATGCCCTGGCGCTCGCCCAGAATTCCCCTCTGGGCCGGAACACGCCGCCGCTCGTCCTCGGTTACTGGAACATCTATCAAGGCACGTGGACGGCGCACGGCATAACCGAGGAACACAGGCCCCTCCTGCTGGCGGAAGGGCTTTGCAGCAAAACCACGCCGAACAACGAGCTGATGATAGACGAGCTGCTGAAGACCTGGAGCTGGCGCGAGGAAGACGTGCTTTCGAGGCAGCACTTTTACGCCGACCCGGGTCAATGCCAGCTCTGCGATTATGCTGGCCTCTGCCGCAAGGATGATCCCCGCGTGAGGGACCGCATCGCTGAGCAGGATGCTCTGAACCAACGCCGTGGAGGTTCGTTTGACGATCCTGAATAATCCGCAGAACCCTTACTCCAGCGCCGTGGTTCGCGCTTCGGCCGGTTCAGGCAAGACCTATCAGCTTTCGCGCCGTTTCCTCTTCCTGGTCGGAGCGGGGGCCAATCCCGCCTCCATCCTCACCGTGACTTTCACGAAGAAGGCGGCCGCGGAGATGCGCGCGCGTATTCTCGATCTCGCCGCGCGGCTCCTCGCGAGCCCTGAGGAGCAGGCTGCCTTCGAGAAGAGCCTGCGGGCCTTCTATGCCGCGCGGGCCAATCCTCATGCGCCGCGTCCGCTCTCGGCGGTCGAGACCGCCTCCCGAATCCTGGCGAGCACGCAATCGCTGCGGATTTCGACCATCGATTCGATCCTGCTCGAGTGGCTTCGCAAGTTCCCTTATGAAGCTTCGGGCGACGGTCGCCTGAAGGTCCCGCCGCGCTTCGACCTCATGTCCGCGCCGGCGGAAGAGCGGATCCACAGGCGTTCGTGGTTCCGCACCCTACGGAGCCTCGGCGAGGAAACGAAAAAAGAGCTCAGCGAGATCCTCAGGAATCCCGAGAACCTTCACGTCATCGATCTCGAGAACCGCCTGCGGGAGCTCGCCAAACACGAATCGTTCCTCTGGCTCCTGCACCAGGAGCGGCCGCATCTCGATCCGCTCCTCAAACACGCGATCGACGAGGACTGGGGCGAAGGCGGGGAGAAGACGCTGATGGAAGCGCTCGCGCCCCACTATCGGCAGCTGG
>JASLCY010000283.1 GCA_030151925.1 Oligoflexus sp. | reverse complement strand
TCCATTTCGCAAAGGGAGCTTAGAGGATGTTGACAAGAAGCCTTTTCAACACCCTCTAGTATGCCCGCTGCCGGCCGAGTGGGACGAATCCACCAAACTCAGCCTTCGGCTTTGCCGCCGCTGAAAGGCGCGTAGAAGTCGTTGCCCTTATCGTCGACGACGATGAAGGCCGGGAAGTCCTTCACGCGGATCTTGCGAATCGCCTCCATGCCCAGGTCCTCGAAGTCGACCAGCTCAACGCTCTCGATATTCTCCTTGGCGAGGATAGCGGCGGGACCGCCGATCGATCCGAGATAGAAACCCTTGTACTGCTTGCAGGCGTCGGTGACCTGCTGCGTGCGGTTGCCTTTGGCGAGCATGATGCGTGAGCCGCCCTTCGCCATGAACGGACCCAAGTAAGGATCCATCCGCCCCGCGGTCGTCGGACCGAAGCTGCCCGACGGCATGCCTTCGGGCGTCTTCGCCGGGCCTGCGTAATACACGGGATGGTTCTTCATGTAGTCCGGCATCGGTTTGCCTTCCTCGAGCATCTTCAGCAGGCGCGCGTGCGCGACGTCGCGCGCCACGATCAAGGTGCCCTTGAGCAGGAGGCGCGTCTTCACCGGATACTGGCTCAGCTGCGCGATCACCTTCTCCATCGGCTGGTCGAGGTCGACTTCGATCGGTTTTTCAAGCTGCGGATTGACCTTCGGCAAAAAGCGCGCCGGGTTCTTCTCGAGCTCCTCGATGAAGATGCCGTCGGCCGTGATCTTGGCCTTGATATTGCGGTCCGCGCTGCAGCTCACGCCGATGCCCACCGGGCACGAAGCCGCGTGGCGCATCATGCGGACCACACGCACGTCGTGGACGAAGTACTTGCCGCCGAACTGCGCGCCGATGCCGATCTTCTGGCAAAGCGCCTGGATGCGTTTCTCCCATTCGAGGTCGCGATAAGCCGAGCCGAAGGCGTTGCCTTCCGTCGGGAGATGGTCGAGGTTCTTCGCCGAAGCCTCCTTCACCACCTTCATCACGGTCTCGGCGGAAGGGCCGCCGATCACGACAGCCAAATGATAGGGCGGGCAGGCCGAGGTGCCGAGCTTCGCGATCTTCTCCTCGAGGAACTTCATCAGCTTCTCCTCGTTGAGGAGCGATTTGGTCTCCTGGAAGAGGAAGCTTTTATTCGCCGAGCCGCCGCCCTTCGCCAGGAAGGTGAATTCATAGGTGTTGCCGTAGGTCGAATAGAGATCGATCTGCGCGGGCAGGTTCGAGCCGGTGTTCTTCTCGTCGAACATATTGAGCGGCGAGAGCTGCGAGTAACGCAGGTTCTCGTGCTGATAGGTCTTGTAGATGCCTTTCGAGAGCCATTCCTCATCGTTCACGCCGGTGAAGACCGCATCGCCCTTCTTGCCGATCACGACCGCGGTGCCGGTGTCCTGGCAGCTCGGGAGCTTGCCTTCCGCGGCGATCACCGCGTTTTGCAGGAGGGTGTTCGCGACGAAGCGGTCGTTGTCCGACGCCTCGGGATCGTCGAGGATATGCGCGAGGCTCTGCAGGTGGCTCGTCCGGAGGAAGAACGAGATTTCGCGCAGGGCTTCCTTGGCGAGGAGCTCGAGGCCCTCCTTCTCCACTTTCAGGAACGTCTGGCCGTTCGCCTGGAAGGTCGAGACGTAGTCTTTGGTGAGGAGGCGGTATTTCGTGGTATCGGGGCCAAGGGGCAGCAGCTTTTGGTAGTGAAAGTCCATGGGGTTTCCTCTAAAGAGAATCGGTGCCCACATTATAGAGGAAGGCTCCGAGGTGAACAACGACGCGATGCGAAGCTTTATGCAGAGCCGGATAGCAGGTGTGACGGCCTGGGCCCGTCCGCCCCTCGTGCCGGAACTCAAGCTCCGCCTCGTCACCGCCGCCAGCCCCTGGTGGACCACGACGCCCGAGGCATTGGCGGCTGAAGGCATACCGGAGCCGTTCTGGGGTTTTGCGTGGGCCGGCGGGCAGAGCCTGGCGCGCTATATTCTCGATCATCCGGAGACCGTGCGGGGAAAAAGCGTCCTCGATTTCGGGACTGGCGGTGGCGTTGTGGCCTTGGCGGCCCTGGCGGCCGGCGCCGCGTTTATCACGGCGACCGAGATCGATCCCTGGGCGATCGTGGCCTGTGAGATGAATCTCGAGGGTCTGGAGGGCGATACGCGGCGTCCCAGCGGTCAGGGCGAAGAGCGAAGCTGGCGGGAACGCGTCGCGCTCAGCGAGGCCGACTGGATCGGTCGGGCCCTGGAACCCGGAACCGTCGTCCTCTGCGGAGACATGAGCTACGAACGTGAGCTCTGCGAGAAACTCATGGATTGGTTTGCGACTCTGGAAAGAAGCTGCTCGATCATCATCGGCGACCCGGGCCGCGGCTGGGTCGACCATTCGAAGTTCGAACTCCTGCGCGAATACCTGGCGCCGGCGGATTCCGATAGCGAGGGAATATACAAGGTGCGCGCCTCGGTGCTGCGCTACACCCACGGTTGAAACGGTGCCGGGCTTAAGGCCGCGGCACTCGATAAACCGACTCCGGGCTCACTTATTATCCGCCGTGACCTTTTTTAGCTCTTCCTCGCTCTGATCCTGCTGGCGGCTGGTTTCATAACCGCAGGCCAGGCTCGGATCCTTCTCGAGCTTCGGGATGTCCGCCGCGCAGGTCTTGGTCATCGCGTTCACCACCGGCAACGCCTTGGCGTCGGCGAGCAGCTTCAAACCGTCCTGGCCTTCCTTCGACTTCGCGTCGCCCTTCGCCGCGCAGAGGGTCGAGACGCCGAGCATCATCACGTTGCAGGTGTTCTGCCCATCGGCTTCCACGGCGCCCTTGTGGAACGCGATCGACTTTTGGATATCGCCGCGCACGCCGAAGAGCCACTTGATCATCGCCATGTCCGGCACGAGGCGATAGAAGAGGCCGAGCGCGTAACGCGTGCTGCCCTGGAGCGTGGAGTAGGGTGAAGTCCGGTAATTCACGCCCGAATTCGTCACCTGCAGCCAGAGCGTTTCGATGCGCTCGGCTTTTTTCAGCGAAGAGAAGATGCCGTCGATCGAAGCGATCTTGCCGATCGCCGCGCCTAGGAAAAGCTTGCAGAGCGGATTGTCGGGCGCCTTCTTCAGGCAGGTCTCGGTCGCGTCCTGGCCTTGCACGAAGATCGCGCGGGCCTCCTTGGACTGCTCGGGTTTCGTCAGGGAGTTCGCGAGCTGGAAAGCGTCCTCGCCGACGAGCCAGTAACCGTCGATCCACTCGGGCTCGGCCTTCGAGATCTCCTCGATCAGCGTCAGCTGGCGACGGAGGTCCTTCTCGCTCGCGGGTTTATTGAGGCCGGCCTCGCGCAGGTTTTGCCATTCCGCGGCCTGTTTCTCGTGTTTTTTGAGGGGAGCGTCGTCGAATTTGTAGTTGAAGTTATCGCCTTCGGCACGGAGGGAGGCTGCACTGAAGAGAGCCAATCCGGCTAGCGTTGTCAGAATACTTTTCCGCATAGAGACTCCTGGGCGATGAATTCTTAGTTATTTTCGATAGGGAACTCGATTTTTGCGTACATTGCAACTCTAAAGCTTGTAAATCCGCCATAGGAGCCCGCTCCAAAGCCCTACTATGTCTAACTGCACGTAATTGTTCCGAACCCTGACATCGTGTTAAGGTGGGGGTGACCATTCACCATGAGAAGGGCGGTCCCGCATGAGACATTGGATATTGAAAGCAGCGTTGTTAGGAGCGTTCTTGGTGTCGCCGGCTTGTAAGACCGATGCGGCGTCGGAGGTCAAGGCCGTGACGGAAGGCAGCCTTCTCAAATGGCGAGTCGGCCGCTACTCTCTCGTGAAGCCGGCGAAGAGCGGCGAACCGAACGAACAAAAGACCGGCGACGGAACGGTGGCTTGCTCGATCACCACGGAAGACGTGCGCAAGCAGCTGGGCGAAGCCAAGCTCGCGAGCGTGGAGAAGGCGATCGGCGACGTGTGGAAGGTGCGGGACAAACGGCAGACGAGCCCTATCTTCAGGCCTCTGCAGCAATCGCGCGAGCTCGTGGCGACCTATAACGGCCAGGAGTTCGTGATCGAGAAGATGTTCCAGAGCCGCGACGCGATCGCGCCCGACAGCGCCCAGGAATCGGTGTCCATCCTTATGGAGCTCGCCACCGATCCCAAGTTCTGCCCGAAGATCCCCAATTAATCCTGGACTGAAGAAGCGATATGGAACTGCAGCATATTCAAGGCGCCGAGATCTCCAAGCTGATGAGCGCGTCTATCGCGCCCGTCTTCCTCATCACCGGCATCGGCTCCATCCTGTCGATCATGTCGCTTCGTTACGGGCGCGTGTTCGATAGGATCCGCACGCTGCTCCGCGAAGGCCCGAAGCTCTATCAAAAGGAGCTCGGCAACGACCATCTCGTGAAGGAGCTCAAGGTCAACTATCGGCGGGCGCGCATCCTCAGGGTGGCGATCATACTCGAGACGAGCTCGATCTTCGCGATCTCGTCGACCATCTTCACGCTCTTCTTCTCGCTCTCGTTCGGGGTGGAGGTCTATTTCATCCCGCAGGCGACCTTTATCGTGAGCCTCATCCTCCTGATGGCGGGCTTGCTCTTCTTCATGCACGATTTCGCGCTCTCCCTGGCCTGCATCGAACACGATATGGAGGTAAGGTCGGAACTCGACATGCAGCGCGAGGGGAACAAACCGCTGTTCGATTCCTTCAAGAAGTGAGCGCGTTGAGAGCGCCGAGAATCCTCAATACACGGCTTCGACCAGCTTATCCTTCGCGCCTTTGACCGGCAGGGCGGAAGGGAAGTTCACCTGGCGGAGCGCCTTGCTCGCCGCGTACTGGAACTCGAAGTTCGGCGCCAGGGTCTTCACCAGCATATTCTGCGGGAACAGCGTGAAGACCTCACGCGACTCCTCGCCGACCTTCCGCGTCTCGCGGTGCACGAGCTGGAACGGGACGACCTCGAGGCGGTTCGGCAGGATAAGGTCGAACTTCAAAGGCTTGCCGCTCATCAGCGTATTCCAGTTCTTGACGATCAGCTCGGGAGCGTTGCCGGCGACGAAGGTCTCCTTCTCGCCCTTCACATGCAGGACCTTCGGTTTCTCCGTCTTGCCGGGCGCGTAGGAGATATCGTAGCCGCCCGAGGAGCTCGCGTTCACCGAGGCCGCTTCGCCGGTCAGGGCATTGGCGGATTGATAGCTCTTGAGTTTCCCGTCCGCCGTGGCCAGCGTTTCCTTGAGCGTCTCTTTGTGGTTCTTGTCGAAGTAGCGGGTGACCCGCGCGCCTTCCTGATTATCGTCTTCGCCCTGATAAAGGTTTTCGCCCGAACGGGGATCGCGGACCTCGAACTTCTGCGCGGCGGCTGCCGAGCCGGCCCATACGAGAGTCGCCAGGGCGAGGGTTTGGGTGATCTTCGTAGCGTTCCCCATAGACAGTCTCCTTAAGCTTCAGGCCGCGCGGAGCGAGATCCACACGGCGCTTATTCCGTCGATGATATACTGCACAGCGATGGCTGTCAGGATGATGCCCATGATGCGCGTGAGGAGGTTGAGGCCCGTGTGCCCCATCAGGCGGTAGAGATAGGGGGCGCTGCGCAGCATGAAATAAGCGCAGACGAACACGAGCGCGATCGAGAGCACCAGGGTGATCTCGCCGAACCAGCTCCCGATCTGGCTCGAGCGCAGCACCACGGTCGAGATCGAGCCGGGGCCGGCGAGCAGAGGCGTCGCGATGGGGAAGATCGAGATATCCGCGCGTTCGAAGGATTCCGATTCCTCTTCGGTCTTCACGTGCTCGCGGGCCGCGCTGAGCTGCTCGATGCCGAGTTTGAGCAGGAGTATGCCGCCGGCGATCTGGAACGCCGGGATCGAGATCCCGAAGAGGTGGAAGATCCTCTCGCCGGCCAGGCTGAAGGCCATCAGGATGCAGGTCGCGACGATCGTGGCCTTGCTCACGACGTGCAGGCGCTCCTCGCGCGAGAAGCGATCGGTCATCGTCAGGTAGACGGGAATGAGCGCGAAGGGATCGACGATGGCGAACAACGCCGTGAAGGAAGAAAAAAAGTTGACGAGTTCGTTTTTCCATTCCACGGCCGGCGGATCCTCACAAAAAAGCAGGTCTCTCTACTATGCCGGAAATGGAAGGCTTTGGCTTTAGAAATCGTGTTTCAAAACGGGGTCCTGCTCTTCGCCGAGCATCCTCTGCGTGGCCCGCGACATCGTGATCTGCGCGGCCGTGAGCAGGCCGTGGTCGAAGGCGGCCTCGGCGTAGGACAGGTAATACTGCCAACTGCGGATAAAACGTTCATCGAAGCCGAGAGAGCGGACGGCGTCGCGGTTGGCGTTGAAATTCTGCGTCCAGGCCGCCAGCGTCCGGCTGTAGGAGAGGCCGATGTCCTTCATGTGGCGGACGCTGAAGGCCGCGTCCTTGTTCATCGCGCCTATCACCTGCCCGAGCGAGGGCGTGAGGATGCCCGGACTGATGTATTTCTGCTTCCATTCCCCGCCCGCGGCGTCTTCCGCCCGGTAGCCCTCGGGGCTGAGCAGCAGCTGGTGCACCATAAGGCCCTGCGGTTTCAGCCAGAGATCGCAGAGGCGGAAGAAGCCGTCGAGCTGCGCGGCATCGAGCGTGTCGATCAACTCGATCGACACGATGCGATCGAAGTTGCCCCGCACCGACCGGTAGTCGGCGTGGAGGCACGTGATCTTCCGCTCGAGGTCGAGCTCGAAGATCCTCTGCTTGAGATAGAGCGCCTGCTCCTCGGACAACGTCACCGCCGTCACGTGGCAGTCGTGATTCTGCGCGAGGTAGATCGCGAAGCTGCCCCAGCCGCAGCCGAGCTCCAGCACCTGCTGTCCCGGCTTCAGGCGGAGCTCGCGCGCGATCTGCTTCTGTTTGCGGGCTTGGGCCTGCTCGAGCGTATCGCTCTTGGCGAAGAGCGCGCCCGAGTTGTTCATCCGGTCGTCGAGCATCAGCCTGAAGAACGGGCGTTCCAGCTCGTAGCGCGAGGCCCAGCTCTCGATATTGCCGAGGGGGCGCGTGGTGTTGATCGCTTCCTGGATGGCCTTGATGCCGAGCATGAAATGCAGGAAGGCGCTCGCCTGTCCCGGCGGGGTGACGAAGGAGTCGACCTTCTCCGCGTTCAGGAAAAACCAGCGGATCACCTGCGCGAGGTCGGGGCTGTTCCAATCGCCGTCGACGTAGGACTCGCCGAAACCCAGTTCGCCGTTGCTCCAGAAACGGCTGAAGAACCGCTCGTTCTCGACGAGGATCTCGGCCTTGACCTTCTGCCCGTAGCCGAACGAATAGGATTGCGGATCGTTTTTAACGGTGAGTTTGAGCTGACCCTTGGTCATGCACTGGAATTGCGAAAAGACCGCTAATTTCGATAGGTTAGACTGGTAACTCTCCCAGCGGCGCAGAGTCCGAGGAATGAGTTGGTCCATGGTAAGCTCCCGCAGTGGTTAGGGATACCCTCGCCAAACCATTTCAGCACAAACAAGACGAAAAAGGCAGTGCAAAAGTTTGCACTTTAGTTTTGGCCTAAAACCGTCGATACTCAAAGGGTAGCCATAGGGAGGGTCTCATGCTCGTAACAGCAATTTTGGCAGGAGTAGCGGTGATAGGCGCAGCTCTCGTGAGCGAAGAGGCCGAACGTCGGAAACCCAGTCTGCAGCCCGTCCCTGTAAAGAGCAACCCCGTTCAGACGCGCAAGACACGCTCTTAAAAACGGGAATCAAAACGATAGATGCAAGGCGCCCCAGTTTAGGGGCGCCTTTTCTTTTTAGGCTTTCAGCACTTCGTCCAGCAGGCGCTGGTCCGCGATCGCCGGGATGGTGACGAAGGTCTGGTTCTCCTGCACCTTGCTGTTGTAGCCCTGCATGACTTCGATGGAATGCGCGTTCCCCGCCCAGGCGCGCCGCGAGACGCCGCCGAGCACGTCCCAGGGCAAGGCTTCATCGATGATGCGGTCGACTTCCGCGCTGCCGTCGAGCAGCAGGCCGAAGCCGCCGTTGATCGATTTGCCGATGCCGACCCCGCCGCCGTTGTGCAGAGCGACGAGAGTCATGCCGCGCGCGGCGTTGCCGGCGAAGGCGTGGGTCGCCATCTCCGCCATGATATTGGAGCCGTCTTTGATGTTCGAGGTCTCGCGGTAGGGGGAATCCGTCCCGCCCGTATCGTGGTGGTCGCGGCCGAGCATGATGGGGCCGACTTCCTTCGCGCGGACCATCGCATTGAAGCGCCGCGCGATGCGGCGGCGGCCCTCGGCGTCCTGATAGAGGATGCGCGCCTGCGTGCCGACTACCAATCGGTAGCTTTCCGCCTCACGCACCCAGCGGAGGTTGTCCACATCCTGATAACGCAATTCCGGCTTCAGATGAGCGATCACGTCGGCGGCCGCGGCGTCGGTCTTTTGCAGGTCGGCTTTTTGCCCGCTCAGGCAGACCCAGCGGAACGGCCCGTAACCGTAATCGAAGAGCTCGGGGCCGAGTATGTCCTCGACATAGGAAGGCCAGATAAAGCCCTGGCGGGTATCGACGCCGTTTTTCGCGATGGAGGTTTCGCCCGTATCGAAGATCGCCTTCATGAAGGAGTTGCCGTAATCGAAGAAGTAGGTGCCGCGCGCGGTCAGGGTCCGGATCAGCGCGTAGTGCTTCTTCAGCGTCTCGTTCACCAGGCCGATGAATTTCTTTTTATCGCTGCCGAGCAGGGCCGTGCGTTCGGCGAAGCTGAGTCCCATCGGGCAGTAGCCGCCCTCGTAGACCGCGTGGCAGCTGGTCTGGTCGGAGAGCAGTTCGACTTTGATGTCCTGGTCGACCACGTATTGCAGGAGATCGACTATGTTGCCGTGATAGGCGATCGAACGCGCCTCCTTCTTCTGCCGGGCTTCCTCGGCCCAGGCGAACACGGTCTTCAGATCGTTCGACTGGCGGCTCACCCAGCCCTGGCGATGGCGGGTCTCGATGCGCGAGGCGTCGACCTCGGCGATGATGCTGACCGCGCCGGCGATATCCGCGGCCTTGCCCTGCGCTCCGCTCATGCCGCCGAGGCCCGAGCTGATGAAGAGCTTGCCGCCGAGGTTGCCTTCGGCCGGGACGCCGAGCTTCATGCGGCCGGCGATGGAGAGCGTGTTGAACGTCCCGTGCACGATGCCCTGCGGGCCGATATACATCCAGCCGCCGGCGGTCATCTGCCCGTAATTCGCCACGCCGATCGCCGCCGCGCGATGGAAGTCCTCCGGATTATCGAAGAGGCCGACCATGAGGCCGTTCGTGGTGATGACGCGCGGCGCCGTCTTATGGCTCGGGAACACGCCCAGCGGATGGCCCGATTGGATCACGAGCGTCTGCTCCTCGGTGATCTGCTCGAGGTATTGCATCGTCAGGCGATACTGCATCCAGTTCTGGAACACCTGCCCGGTCTCGCCGTAGGTGACGAGCTCGTAGGGATAGAGCGCGATCTCGAAGTCGAGGTTGTTATCGATCATCACCTGCAGGGCGCGGCCCGCTTCGCAGCGCGCCTTGTACTGCTCGATGGGTTTGCCGGAGAGCCGGCCCGCGGGGCGATAACGATAACCGTAGATGCGGCCGTGCGTCTTCAGCTCGGCGAGGAATTCGGGCGCCAGGGCCTTATGCAGGGACTCGGGCACGTAGCGCAGCGCGTTGCTGAGCGCGAGGCGGACATCGTGCGCGTCGAGCCTCAGCTCGCGTTTCGGCGCGCGGCGCATCGCCGGATCGAACTCGGGTTTGGGCGGAAGGGTCGGGCCGAGGGTGATTTGCATAAGGCTCTCCAAAACAGTCAGGACCATCGGTTATGCGTGCCCGAGACCATAGCAGATCGTGCGGCCGGGCTCCACGAAAAGGCAAGTGAACGCCGCAAGATTTGCTAATTCTCCAGTCTGTGTTTAGACTTATCGGGAGTTGGAGAAGGAGCGTCTATGTCAAAAGCAGAGAGGTCGATCGCGAGTCAAAACTTCAGGCCTAGACTGAAGCTGGACCGCGTACTCAGGCCGATTCACAGATTT
>JASLCY010000332.1 GCA_030151925.1 Oligoflexus sp. | reverse complement strand
ATCCTCTGGGACCATCACTCGGCAGGGCGTCGCTGGCTAAAAAATCAGCGTAAGGCGCAAGCCCCTCCACGATAGGGCGAATTTGTTTGTCGAGATAATGCTCATAGTCGATAGCATTTTTCACAAAGCCTATAGGTTCCGGTCCACCTCGTGTCATTACATAACGCACGACTTTCACTGGTCTCGGAAGCAAACGCGCCGCTTTAATTTGCGGAGGTGTTGTCTTCGTATAGGATTCTAGCGGTTTTCGTATGCGTTTCCTATAGATAAGGCCTTCGTCGTACCGGCCTTTCTTCATGTCGCGGATCAGGGCCTTGATATGGGCGACCATGGCCTCGGGACCTTCGCCCTTAAAGAGCATCAGGAGCAGGTCCTTCTGCAGATTGCGCGCAAAGGGCGTCCAATCGCTCCGCACCGCTTCCATGCCCGTGATGTCGAGTTTTTCCTTCGTGCCCCGACACAGGAGGCCTGCATAATTCTTAGCGCGGCCGCTTCCTCCCCCGCGATCCGGCGGCAGGAAGAAGGCCCGATAGTATTTCTCGAACTCGAGCTCCAGTTTCGACGTCACTCCGTATTGCTCCGCGACCCAGGCCGAGAGAGCTTCGTTCGCCCGCGCGCAGAGCGCGTCGCCGGTCTGCCAATACGCTTCCGGCCCGGTATTCTCGGGATGCAGCCCGGCCGGCAGGAGCACGAAGAGGGAATCGGTGTCGCCGTACAGGACTTCATAACCTTCACCCGTGAAATAATCCCTCATCCAGCGAAGGAGCATCTGCCCGAAGCCGGTGATCGCCTCGCCGATCTCGTGGGACGCGAAGCGGCAGGCATCGGTGGCGAGCACGCCGTAAAACGAGTTCATGAGGATCTTGTAGGTATAGGATTTCAGGTCGTCGCCCGCGGCTTTCGCTTCCGCCCGGCCGGCGAAGAAGGCGTCGAGCAGCTGAGGGAGTATGCTGGGGCCACGATCGAAGAGAGCGCCGTTCGGGGCTTCGATAGCATCCCGATCGTACGGCCGGGAGCCTGGTTTTTCCCGGCCATCCTTCTGCGCTTTCGCGTGCGCGACGGGATCGATGTTGAAGGTCCGCATCACGGAAGGATAGAGGCTCTTGAAGTCGAAGACCAGGACGTGCCGGTAGAGGCCGACGCGCGGATCGAGCACGAGCCCGCCCGTGCCTCCTTCTATGGTCTCGCTGTCCACGCCCCAGCTCGGGGCCACGAGGTCCTGCCTGCGCATGGCCTGGATGTAGAGCCCTTCGAAGGCCACTACGCTGCTCCAGGCGCGATCGAGCGGCAAGGCCGTGAGCTGGCTGCGCATCAGGGTGAGCTCGATCAAACGCTCCTTGCGCAGGATGTCGCGCACCAGGCGGGAATCCTCGAGGACATAGGCGCAGAACTCCCCCCGGTTCGAACGGTAGGCTTCGGCGATCATCTCCGCCGCGTCCTGCCATTCCTCGCGCTCCAGGGTCTTGCGGCGCCCGAGCAGATCCTTGGCGACCGTATCGAGCCGCAGGTCCTCGAAGGAGGCGAGGCTCCGGCGCACGAGCTGGAGAGCGTCGAGCACCTGCCGGCCGCGTATCACCATCTTGCTGCGGCCGAACGATTTCCCGCTGCGGCTCGCGGAGGAATCGCGCGTCCGCCCCAGCTGGAACGGAACCCGATGCGCCTTGAACAATCGCTCCAGGACGGTGAGGTCGAAGTCGATCACGTTCCAACCCGTGATGACGTCCGGATCGATGGCGAGGAGGCGTTCGCGGAATCCTGCGAGGAGGCTGCGTTCATCGGGATAAACCGTGGCGTAGGGCGGGTCGCCCGGCTGCGGTTCGCCGACCAGGTGGACTTCCTCCAGCGCGCCCTTAGAATCGAGATGCCAGCTCACGAGGGAGAAACCGAAGATCCGCGAGGCGTCGTAGGTCGTCTCGATATCGAGCGCCAGCATCCGCAGATCGGCGACGCCTTCGCCCGGCGCGATCCTAGGATTGCGGTAGAGGCGATTCACATGCCGGGAAGGTCCGTAATCGCCCGTGATCGTGATCGCCGAGGATAAGCCGTGTTCGATGCGATAACGCGTCGCGAGATCGAGGTCGCCCTCATAGGTGCGGATATCGTGGCTGATGAGGATGCCGTTGAGCTGCTTCAGGGCGAACTGGGTCGCGGTGCGGATCTCGAGCACGGGTTCGCCGTCCATCGTGCGGCCGGAGGAAGGGCCGAGCTGCGCGCGCGCCTTCGAAAGATGGGGCAGGACCCTCTCCCGATCGGCCGCTCTCACGTAAAAACGCGGATAGACCCTATCGTCGACGAAACCGAAGGTCTCGCCGCTGCGCAGACGCCCGGAGCCGAGGACTACGCTCCGCCCGCCCGTGACGAAGGGAAACAGGTCGAGTATCCAGGCCGGTTCCGTTCGCGCTTCGCTCATAGGGCGGTCGTCGGTTGCTGTTCGCTCGCATTATAAAGGTCGAGAGCGGCGGGAAGCTGGTTGCTCAGGGCCTTGGCCCTGTTCGCGGGATCGGGGTGGTCCGAGAGGATCTCGGGCGGACGATCGCCGTTATCGAGCTGGCCCATCCGATCCCAGAGCGCGATCGCCTCGCGCGGATCGTAACCCGCCTTCGCCATATAGGTGAGGCCCACGGAATCGGCTTCGGATTCCTCGTAACGGCTGAAGGGCAGTTCCACGCCGTATTCAGCGCCGACGCCCATCGCCGCCGCGATGATGTTCTTGTAGGCCGAATCCGCGAAACTGATATTGGTGAGAGCGAGGCCGGCCTGCAAAAGCATTTGTTCGCTCATGCGCTCCGCGGAATGCTTCAGCACGGCGTGACCGACCTCGTGGCCGAGCACGGCCGCGAGCGCGGCATTGTTTTGAGCGACGGGAATGATGCCGGTATAAACGCCGATCTTGCCGCCCGGAAGGCAGAAGGCATTCACCTGGCCGTCTTCGATCAAAGCGATTTCCCAATCGAAATTCGCGCCGGAAGCGGCGGCGATGCGCCGACCGACCTCCAGGACTTCGTTCGTCAGCCTCTGATTGCTCGAGAGCGTGGATTGCGAGAGCAGATCCTGATAAGCCTCTTCGCCCATCTGATTCATCTCGTCGTCGGAAACCAGATTGAGCTGCCGGCGACCGGTCGCGGTTTTATCACAGGCGATCAGCGCCACGGTCGCGATAATGATGCCGCCAAAGACGTATTTCATGCCGCTTTCTTCCTTGTGCAGACGGCTGTTCACAGCCTCGTCCCACAATAGCTAGCAGAATTTAAGAAAGCTATAAAGCCCTCTCCTCAAGGCGATGGCGTCGTTCTGCGACGGCGGGCGCCCGCCTGTACGGTCCGGGCGCCCTTCTGATCAATGGAATGCGGCCCGACCGTCTTCCTCGGGCGACGCCGAGGCCGTGCCGTCAGCCGCGCTTACGGTGGTATCGTTATCGGTCGACCAGCCTTTGGCCGAAGCCGAGGAGTCGCGCTTCAATCCGCTTTCATCCTTGGACCAGCCTTTGCCCTTTTTTGGCGAAGATTCTTCCGAGACTTTCTCCGAAGGGGAGACCGCGGAAGCGCCCTTGGCGATGAATTTGGCGAGCAGGAAGCCGGCGCCGACGAGGCCGACCGCGCCCATCGCGTAAAGGTAGGGCCTGTCCTTCACCTGGCTGCCGATTTTCTTGCCGATGGATTTCGCCTCGTCGAGCACCTGGCCCGAACCGTGGACGATCGTTTCACGTCCTTTTTTCACGAAATCCTGTGCTTTCTCAACCGAGTCCGAGAGCTTGTCTTTTGCCGTGGCGAAGGCGCCGTCCAATCGGTTATGATCGAGCGAGTTTTTGCTGAGTTGGCTTGCAACCATGACGATTCTCCTAACCTTTTACGTCTGTTCTTTCCGAGGCCTGCCTCGTGCGGCCCCATCTTTATA
>JASLCY010000306.1 GCA_030151925.1 Oligoflexus sp. | reverse complement strand
GAATTATAGCGCGGAAGAAGCCTTCCAGATGGGAATGGTCAACAAGGTCGTCGCGCACGATGATCTGGAGAAAGTCGCGCTCGACTGGGCGCGGGAGATCAACGGCAAATCCCCGACCGCTATCCGCATGCTGAAATACGCCTTCAATCTCACCGACGACGGCATGGTCGGGCAGCAGTTGTTCGCGGGTGAAGCGACTCGGCTCGCTTACGGCACGGATGAAGCGGAAGAAGGCCGCGTGGCCTTCCTCGAGAAGAGAAAGCAGGATTTCTCCGACTTCCCCTGGCAGTACTGAATCTCAGGCGAGTTTGGTGACGACTTCGAGCGCGGCTTTGATCACTTTCTCTTCGGTCTGCCGGTGGACGTCTTCACCCGGGAACTCGTTGCGGTTGCGATTGAGCAGGACGCCGAGCACGGCGGCCGCGGAGAGGCCGTAGGCCGCGCACTGCGTAAACAGCGTCGCGCATTCCATCTCGAACGACAGGACATGCAGAGCTTTCATCTCCGTGAAGCGGTTGCGCATCTCCTGATGCACAAAGCCGTGCTGGAACGAATCCTGGCGCGCCTGGCCCTGATAGAAGGTGTCGGACGAAGCGATAACGCCCAGGTGATGGCGGATGCTCTTGGCGGTCAGAGCTTCTTTTACGCGTTGGACCAGGTTGAAGTCTGCTACGGCCGGATAGGCGAGGGGAGCGATGTGAGTCGAGGCTCCATCCATTCGCACCGCTGCGGTGGGAACGATGATGTCGCCCGGCTCGATCGCCTCTTGAATCGCGCCCGTCGTCCCGACTCGAAGAAAACGTTTCAGGCCGAGCATGGCCAGCTCTTCGATGCAGATCGCGGTGGAAGGGCCGCCGATGCCGGTGGACGTGACGAGGACCGAACGGCCCTGGTAGGTTCCGCGCATCGAATTGTATTCACGATGGTTCGCCAGCTGCACGACGTTTTCGAGGTGCGCGGCGATCTTCGGCACGCGTCCCGGGTCGCCGGGAAGGATGACGAGTTCGACGCCGGAGATCTGCTCTGCTTTGAGGCCTATATGAAAACTCACAGGGACGGCTCCTTCTGAAGCTTAAGAAAACAGGGATTTTTCGAGGATGAGCTTGAGACCGTATTCGGTCGGCTCGGTGTCGATCACGAGGAACTCGTGTTTCATGTTGAGCCTGATCATCGCTTCGTTGGTGTTGTAGCATTTGGTTTGGATGGTGCGGTAGCCTTGGCCTTTCGCCCATTCGTGCTGGATGCGCATGAGCGCCGAACCGAGGCCCGACCTTTGGAATGAAGGATGTACGGCGCCGAGCCAGCTGTAGAACTCGTCGACCGTGCGGGCGTAGCCGATCTTAAAGGCCGCCGGCTTGCCCGTTTCCTTCACGCGGGCGAGCGTAAGGTGGAAATCGGGAAAACGTTCGAGCCGTTCTTCGAAACCTTTTTGATTCCATTCATGCTGGAGAGAGGCGGCGGCGACTGCGACGATCGCAGCCTTGGTCTCGGCATCGAGTTTGGTGTGCGAGCTAAAGGTCAAATGACTGGTATCGACAGGCAAAGAATCGCGAGTAGAACGCATGATGTCATGTCCTTTTGGCGCAAATCGCAAGTTGGATCAGCTAAGGACATAGCAGAAAGGGCGCAGAACCGAAAGAACGAAAAAAAAGCGGCGTTTGCTGGCAACGCCGCTTTTCTTAAATCGACATTATTTGGTGTACTTCAGGCGATAGATGCCGGCGTTGTTTTCATCCGATGAGAAGTACAGTCCGTCAGGACCCCAAGCCATACCCACGGGACGAGCATAACGATTGCCCTGCGCATCCTGGAAGCCGGTGACGACGTCCGAGACTTTGCCGGTGGGTTTGCCGTCTTTGAATTCCACGAGCACGATCCGGGGCACACGACGTTTCGCGACGTCGCCGTCATCCGGCACGGCCCATGAACCGTGGAGAGCGACGAGAGCCGAACCGGCCCAGGCCGGATTGAATTGACCGGCGTGGATGAATTTCACGTCCATAGGCGCCTGGCGAGCATCAAAAGTCGCGACGGGCGGCGTAACGTCGGTGATGGGGCGCGGAGCCTTATCCTGCGGAGCGCAGGTGTCGACCGTGACTTTACCGCCTACGAATTGATACCAGGGCATACCGAAGAAGCGGCCTTGCTGCACTTCCACGAATTCTTCGCGCGGCTCATCGAAACCCCAGTGATCGGGGCCGTTGTTGTCGGCATACATCACGCCCGTATCAGGCTGCCAGGCGAAACCCACAGGGTTTCTGAGGCCGTTGGCGAAGACGACTTTTTCCGGCGGATTCTTGCTTTCGTCGATCCAGAAGATGCCGCCGCGACGTTCCGATTCCGGATAACTGTTATCGAGATATTGCGGGCTGCAGTTGCTGGCGATGCCGAGCGAGACGTAGATCTTGCCGTCGGGACCGCTTTTTACCGTCCGCGAGCTGTGGCCGCCGCCGCCCGGGACATCGACGATCTTGGTGAAGTCGGACTTCTGATAGGTCTTGTGAGTATCGTAATTCACTTTGTAGATGGCGTCGGAATCACCAACGAGGAGTTCCTGAGTATTGCCGGCATGACGAATCCACACGCTGTGCGGGTAGCCGCCGAAGTCGACGAGAACCTCGGAGGACGTGTAGGGCGGACGGAGACGGTAGATCTTGCCGGCGCCCGAGCCGGCGAGGAGATCGTTTTCGCTGGTGAAGGCGAGGAAACGCGGGTGGTCGAGAGCTGCGAGTTTTTCGACGGTGATTCCTTGCGGAACCTTCAAAGGCAAGTCAGCTGCGTGGCACATGCCGGCGCTGAGGAGAAGAGCCGCGGCTCCCGAGAGTATGAAGTGTTTCATGGGGTCATCCTTCCAAAATTGTGGTGAGGTGACTCTACGCTCTCACCCCCGCGACGCCCAGCTGGAAAACGCGTACTAAACGGCGCATGCTTTTGCAGGCCTTCCAGCACGAGGCTTTGAGAGGCTAGGGAAATTTGATGGGAATTCGGGTGATGGGCTGAGGCCGGCGATAGGGGCGACGCGGGTCACGAAAAAGCCCGACTCCAGGGAGTCGGGCCTCGGAAAGACATTCAATCAAACCTGGATCGTCAGGCCGTCCGTGCCGTGTTCGACTTTGATCGTGGAGCCCGGCATCACTTCGCCGGCCACGATCTTGCGCGCGATCTTGTTCTCGAGCTCTTTCTGCAGGAACCGCTTCAGAGGCCGAGCGCCGTAGATCGGATCGTAGGCCACGCCCGCGATATAGTCCTTGGCGCTGTCGGAGAGCGAGAGTTTGACCTCCTGCTCGGCCAGGCGTTTCTGGAAGTCCGACACGAGGATCGTGACGATCTCCTTCACCTGATCCTTCATCAGCGGCTTAAAGAGCACGATATCGTCGATGCGGTTCAGGAACTCGGGCCTGAAGTGCTGACGCAAATCCGCCTGGACGCGATCGACCGTTTGCGGCGACAGCTCGCCCTTGCTGTCGATGCCTTCGATCAGATGCTGCGAACCGATGTTGCTGGTCATGATGATGACCGTATTCTTGAAGTTCACGCGGCGTCCCTGGTTGTCGGTCAGATGACCTTCGTCCAGGATCTGCAGCATCATGTTGAACACATCGGGATGCGCTTTCTCCATCTCATCGAAGAGCACGACGGAATAAGGCTTCCGGCGGACGGCTTCGGTGAGGAGGCCGCCCTGATCGAACCCGACATAACCGGGAGGCGCGCCGATCAAACGAGAGACGCTATGCTTCTCCATATACTCGGACATATCGATGCGGATCAGGTTGTCCGCGGTATCGAAGAGGTTCTCGGTCAGAGCCTTCGCCAGCTCGGTTTTGCCCACGCCGGTCGGACCAAGAAAGATGAAGGAACCGATAGGTCGGCGCGGATCCTTGATCTGTGCACGCGCGCGGATAATTGCATCCACAACCGAATCGACCGCCTGATCCTGACCGACGACCTTGCGGTGAAGGATGGCGCTGAGGTTGAGGAGCTTCTCGCGTTCGCCCGCCATAAGTTTGTCGACCGGGATGCCCGTCCACTGGCTGACGATCTGAGCCACTTCGCGTTCAGAGACTTCCTCACGGAGGAGGCCGGTTTTCTTGGTCTTGACGTCATCTTCCACCCGCTTCAGTTTTTGCTCGAGCTCCGGGATCTTGCCGTGGCGGAGCATGGCCGCCTTCTCGAAGTCCGAGGCCCGCTCCGCCTGCTGGAGCTGGATATTCAGGTTCTCGAGATCCTTGCGGATATCCTGCACCGATTTGATCGAGAGCTTCTCCTGCTCGTGCTGATCGTTCAGCACGCGCACTTCGTTGCGCAGGTCGGTCAGTTCCTTTTGCAGGATCTCGTAACGTTTTTTGCTCGCGTCGTCCTTTTCCTTCTTCAGCGCGGCCGATTCGATCTCGAGGCGCATGAGGTTGCGGCGCTTCTTGTCCAGCTCCTCGGGCACGCTATCGATCTCGGTGCGGACCATGGCGCTGCATTCATCGATCAGATCGATCGCCTTGTCCGGCAGGAAACGATCGGTGATGTAACGATCCGAGAGGGTCGCCGCGGCGACCAGGGCGTTGTCCTGGATGCGGATCCCGTGGAACAGCTCGAAGCGTTCCTTGAGGCCGCGCAGGATGGAAATCGTGTCCTCCACGGTCGGCTGGTCGACCATCACCGGCTGGAAGCGGCGTTCGAGAGCCGCATCGGCTTCGATGTACTTCCTATACTCGTCGAGCGTGGTCGCGCCGATGCAGTGCAGCTCACCGCGCGCCAGCATGGGCTTCAGCATGTTGCCGGCATCCATCGAGCCTTCGGCTTTGCCGGCGCCGACGATCGTATGGATCTCGTCGATGAACAGGATGATCTGGCCGTCGCTTTCCTTCACCTCGCTCAGGACGGCCTTGAGGCGTTCTTCGAACTCCCCTCTGAATTTCGCGCCGGCGATGAGCGAACCCATCTCGAGCGTGAAGATGGTCTTGTCCTTGAGCCCCTCGGGCACGTCGCCGCGCACGATGCGCTGCGCGAGGCCTTCGGCGATCGCGGTTTTACCGACGCCGGGCTCGCCGATGAGCACGGGGTTGTTCTTCGATTTACGGCTCAGGATGCGGATCACGCGCGCGATCTCGTGGTCGCGGCCGATCACCGGATCGAGTTTACCCGCACGCGCGGCGTCCACCAGATCCTTGCCGTATTGGTTCAAGGCGTCGTAAGTCGCCTCGGGATTGGCGCTGCGCACGCGTTGATGGCCGCGCAGGGCCTGGAGGCTCTCGAGGAAACGCTTCTCGTCGACGTTGAATTCCTTGAGGATGCGCCCGGCTGCAGTGGAGGTGCCGGCGCGGAGGATCTCGAGGAACACGTGCTCGACGGAGACGTATTCGTCCTTAAGTTTTTTCGCGGTTTCTTCGGCCTTGACCAGCAAGGTCGAGAGGCCTTGGTTCAGATAGATCTTCTCGGGGTCGTAACCCGGGCCCGAGACGCGCGGCTTCTTCTCCAGCTCCTGCTGGGCGAGGCCGGCCATGCGATCGACCGGAAGCTCCATGCGCTGCAGGATCTTCGGGATCAAACCGTTTTCTTGTTCGAGCAAGGCTTTGAAGACGTGATCGACGTCGACGGCCGAGTGGCCTAATGATATGGCAAGACGCTGGGCGTCCTTGATGGATTGCTGCGTGCGTTCCGTAAACTTATTAAAGTCCATAGGTTTCTCCTTCTTCCTCTGCAGAAAGAATGTGAGTCGCCTACGGACAATGTCAAGGGGCGTTTAACCCTTTAACCGAACTCGGGTTTTACCACCGGTTTATTTTGCACAATGGTTTCGATGCGTTTGATGACCTCGGGCGAAAGCGGCTCGCTGTCCGCGACTTTCAGGTTGTCGACCAGCTGCTCTTTTTTCGAGGCGCCGAGGATCACCGTGCTCACGTGCGGATTGCTGAGGCACCACCTGAGCGAAAGATGCGTCAGGCTTTGGCCCAGCTCGTCCGCGAGTTTGCTTAACTCCTTGACTTTACGAAGCTTTTCTTGGCCTTCCGGCGAGTCGAAACGCGCCTTTAACCACTCGTAGCCTTTGAGGTTGGCCCGCGAGTCTTTGGGGACGCCATTATTGTATTTGCCGGTGAGAAGGCCCGAGGCCAAAGGCGACCAGATTGTCGTTCCTAGACCCAGCTGCTCATAACACGGCTGGTATTCGAGCTCGAAACGTTGGCGATGGAACAGGTTGTATTCGGGCTGTTCCATCGTCGGTGGCGTAAGACCGTATTGACGAGCGAGGCCGTGCGCTTCGAACAGCTGCTGCGCGGACCACTCCGATGTTCCCCAATAGAGCACCTTGCCCTGTTGAATCAGATCATGCATGGCGCGCACGGTCTCTTCGATCGGCGTCTCGGGATCGGGCCTATGGCAGAAGTAGAGATCGAGATAATCGACCTGCAGGCGTTTCATCGCCGCATGGCAGGCGTCATGGACATGCTTGCGGCTCAGGCCGCGCTGGGTCGGCTTCTGACCGCCCCAGAAGACCTTGGACGAGACGCAGTAGGTGTCGCGCGCCCAGCTGAGTTCCTTCAGCGCCTGGCCCATGATCGTTTCCGATTTGCCGTCCGCATAGACTTCGGCGTTATCGAAGAAGTTCACGCCCGCTTCATAGGCGACGCCCATCATGTCTTTGGCAGCGCCTGTATCCACCTGGCTGCCGAAAGTAACCCATGAACCAAAGGACAATTCGCTGACCTTAAGGCCGCTTTTGCCGAGACGACGATATTTCATAGGAAAAACTCCTTAGGGATTGAGGCTTACCGATTTGGTGACCACGAGCTTTTCATAACTCATTTCCATCATGCTGGGAAGCACCCCTCTCACGCCCTGCCCCGAATGCTTGAGGCTGCTCGACGGCATCCAATCGGCCCGGAAAGCCGCGGACTCATTGATCATCGCGGCCCCGGCGTGGACGCGCTCGACGAAGCGGAGCGCGCGATCGAGATTTTGCGTGTAAATCGAGGCCTGGAACGCGAAGCGGCTGGTATTGATCCGGCTCAGCACCGTCTCGAGATCGTTGAAGGTATAAAGGCCCACCGCCGGCCCGAAGATCTCCTCCTCATAGAAGGGCGTATCGTAGGGCGCGTCGAGCAGGATAGCCGGCGAAAGGCAGGTGCGTTCCACGCGCGTCGGCTTCAGCAGGATATGCGCTCCGTTCAGGACCGCGTCGTCGACCCAGCGCTCCACGCGTTCGAGTTCGCGAGGGTGGATCAGCGGCCCGATATCGGTGTGGGGATCGAGCGGATCGCCGACCCGCATCGATTCGGTTGCGGCGACGAACTGCTCGGTGAAGGCCCTCATCAGCTTCTGATGCACGAAGATGTTCTGGATCGACACCGGCACCTGGCCCGCGTGATAGAACGCGCCGCGGGCGAGGCTCGCGACGTGCTCGTCGATCTGCGCGTCGTCGCAGATGACGACCGGCGCGGTCCCGCCATGCTCAAGCAGAGTGTGGACGCCGGGCGCGGCCTGCGAACGCAGGCGCCAGCCGACCTGCTCGGAGCCGATGAACGAGAGCACGGCGATGCGCGGGTCCTGCGCGAGCTTCTCGGTCTCGCCGTCGGCGGTGAAAATGATCTGGCACCAATCCTCGTGCAGCTCGGCGTCCTTCAGCACGTCGCGGAACATGAGCGCGGTGAGCGGCGTCTTGAGCGAAGGTTTGAGCAGGACCGGGCAACCGATCGCGAGCGCCGGCACCACCTGGTGCACGACGTGGAGGAGGGGATGGTTGAAGGCGCTGATCGCCAGCACCAGTCCGCGCGGCTCACGGCGCGTGAAGGCGAGCGTGTGGCTGGACGTCTGGTTCAGGCCCATCGGCACCTCCTGCCCGTGCCACTGCTGGAGCGCGCCTATCGTCGAACGGACGACGTCGATCGCCCGCTGAACCTCGATTCGCGCGTCTTTCATCGGTTTCCCGCCTTCGCGGGCGATCGCGGTGACGAATTCCTCGGTCTTCGCCCGCAGGCTGTGGCTGAGGGCGACGAGGAAGTCGATGCGCTCATGCTTGGGATAGGGATTCAGCCGCTGGGCGAGGGCGAAGCCGCGATTGAGCTTGGCTTCGACCTCGGCGCTGCTGGTCAGGGTGATTTCGGCGATCTGTTCCAAGTCATAGGGCGCGAATACTGGGATAGTACGTGTCATCGTCGGCCTCGCAGAATCTCGATAATTTTGTCGAGACTAGGCGTCGCGCGCAAAGTGCGCAACATGTTAGCTTGGCGTCTATGCGACGCTGAACTTCTGTTATAATAGAGGCGATATCGATGAGGATGCTCTATGGAAACTCTCAAACGCTTTCAGCCCGGGGATTTGATCTTTAAGCAGGGCGATGACGGCGACGCCTTGTTTCTCATTCAGGAAGGGCAGGTGGAGATTACCAAAAGGTCGGGAACGAACGAGGTGTTCCTCACCCTGCAGAATCCCGGCGAGATCGTCG
>JASLCY010000282.1 GCA_030151925.1 Oligoflexus sp. | reverse complement strand
CGACGATGAAAGCACCGTCTTGCGAGACGTCGGCAGGGATAGAAGGGATGACGAGTTGGCTAAGGAGCAAAAGAGCTTTCATGGATAAGGCCTTTCATGTTTGGTTTCGCGTTCCAAGTTTGGTAGCCCCTCTCTAACGACTACCCGAAATCCTGGCAAGTACCTTCTCGATACACGCCCAAAATCGTTTTCATCGCCTAGCGATTGGCCGCGAGGCCGAATGCTAACGGATGTCATCACCGGCAAGGACCTTAGATTTTATAAGGGTTTACGTTCCTGAGCGGAGAAGCCTTCAGACCGGCTTTTTTTCGGGTCCGGAAAAGTTGCAAAAGATGAAGAGCCCATGTTACAAGGAGCGCGATTTGGCCGATTTTTCTTTGAAAATCGCGGCAGCCAAGGCCCTTGCAAACGGGAAGCATACGGTGGTCGAAAAACTTCAGGAATACATCAGGGTTTGGTTGGCGAGCAAAAAACACCGCTCGCTCAAGCAGCTCTCCGAAGAATGCGGATTGAACTACGGCACGGTTCGGAACATGGCGGACGGCAAAGCGGTTCCCAACGGCGAGACCATCCTCAGAGTGCTGCTCGTGGTCGCGGACGTCGGCGAAGTCCACGCCTTCGTGCAGGATCACCTGCCTCATCTCACGCCTTATACCAAAGCCCTCACGGAGTTCGGCGGCCGCATCGCCAGGCCGATGGCCGTCACGCGTCGCCATTGCGAGATCCTCCTCGAGCTGAGCTTCGCGCCCGCGACTCCCGAACGCCTGAAGACCCGCTTCGGCCCGAACGCCGCCATCACCCTCGAGGAATTGAACGAGGCTGAGCTCGTCCGCTGGGACGGCCAGCGTTACCAGCTCTCGAGCGACGATCTCTACTTCGCCTCGCAGCAGTTCGCGAACGAACTCGCGCGGCTCACGCTCGACAACCTCAACATCGACCTGAAGGGCAACCTCATCCTCGCGCAAGGCAGCGCTTTGAGCATCGAGGCCGCCCGCAAGGTCTATCGGCTGATGGAAGCGACGCGGAACGAACTGCTGAATATCATGCGCGACCCGAGCAATGAGGGCGATGAGAAGGTCGCGATCACGTTAGCGATGACTTTGTTTTAAGAAGGACGAACCATGAAGACTTGGATCCTCGGCACGATACTCTTCGCCCTGCTGGCAGGCGAGGCCCTGGCGGATACCCCAGCGAACCCCGAAGCCGGCAAGAAGCCGAGTCGGGTGAAGACCCGGGGCGTCGGCGGCGGCGGCAGCGGCGGTTTACCCGATGGAGCGCTCGATCCGCAGAACCCTTCCCCGAAGGGCCCGGACGATCAAGGCGACAACAGCGGCGATCCGATGATCATGCTCCTGCAGGAGTTCGGCCTCATCCCGCAGACGACGCTGCTATGAGACCTTCTTCTCGTAGAGCGACTCGGGCTGGAGAGTGACGGGCGCCGCGGGATCGATCTCCACTTCCTTGAGCAGCGGCCGCGGCGAGGCAACGTCCACCGCGAGGCTCAGGCGGAAGCTGCTCCGGTAGATCTGATAGCCGGCGATCGGCAGGGCCGTCAGCAGCAGCGCGGCGACCGGCTCCGGCAACGCCAGCAAAAGGCTCGAAAGTATCGGCGCCAGGATCTGGCAGATCGAGAAGAGGAAGCTCACCGCACCCGACGCCAACCCCGGCGTCACGTTATCGAAACAATTGAAGAGCTGCAGCTGCTCCCAGGGGATGAAGATCACTTCGCCCGCCGTCCAGATCAGCACGCCGACCAGCAGCCACGGGATCGAATGGGTCAGGGGCGCAAAACAAAGGCCGACCGTGATCAGCGCTGTCCCCACCTTGCCGATCCGCCTCGCCGACCAATGCCTCGTGTAATAACGCAGGACTTTGGCCGTAGCCATGACCAGCACCGAATTCGCCATCAAAATCAGAGCCGAGACGTTGCTGTCGATCGTACCGCGTTTGGCGAAGAGCAGCGGGATATAGGAGAAGTTCGCCGAAAAGCAGATCGTCACGATGCTGAGGCCGATGATCAGCCGCCCGTGGCGCTTCATCGCCGAGCCCAGCACGACCTTGCTCTGCCGCAGCGAGGTGCGTTCTTTGATGCTGCCCTGGTTCTGGTTGGCCTTGAGATGCTTCAGCATGCCCGCGGCCATGAGGAGGCTCGTGACGAGGTCGACCAGGAGCAGTTCCCGGCGATAATCGACGAAGGCGACGAGGGAGATGCTCGAGGAGACGGCGAGCGCGGCGTTGCTCACGAGATAACGCATCGAAGCGGCTTCCGCCCGCTCCTCGCCCTGGCAGCGCGCGATCAAGGCCATCGACACCATAGTCCTGAGCGTGAGGCTCGCCATGACGAGCACGAGGCACGAGAGGATGAGCTCCCAGGCCGGCGCGCCCTTGGTCCAATAACCCGCGACGCCGACGAGATAACACACGGTGACGAGGGTGAAGCTGCGTTTGATGCGGCCGCGGTCGAGGAGGTTGCCGATCCAAGGCTGGAGGACGCCCGAGAGCAAGGACCCAAGAGCGAGCGTGAGCGCGGCCTGCATAGGCAGCAGGACGCCCGTTTCCGTCAGCAGCATGGGCTGGAGAGTGAGCGCGAAGTTGAAGCTCTGCGAGAGGAAGACCAGCCCCAAGAGGAGCGTGCGGCTATTCATGAAGACCTCGGTGAAGAGCACGAGTGTGCTAAGCGATTTTAGCACTTCTCGCGCTCGCCCCGAAACTGTCGGGATCAAGCATCAACCCGATCTTTTTCTATCCGAGCGATCAGGAGGCGAGGCCGACCGCTTTGGGGGTCGGCTCGGAAACGGCGGGTCCGACGTCGACGACCGCGAGGCCCATGTTCATCGCCTGCAGTTCGAGCGTGCGGAGCTCGTTCGCGAGCCGCGCCTTGAGGCCTTCGTAATTGGTCTCGAACTCCACGGGGTCGACGATGAACGGCTTGCCGTAGAGGACCGAGACCTTGGTGAAGGGTTTGGGGATCCGAAACTTGTCCCAACTCTTGCTGAGGGTCCAGTACCTTGCGCCGATCGCGAACAGCGGGAGGATGGGGGCGCCGGTCTCCATCGAGAGGCTGAGGATGCCGCGTTTGATTTCGTAAATCGGGCCTTTCGGGCCGTCGATCGTGATAGCCGAGCGCAGGCCTTCTTCCCCGGTGCGATCGACGAGGACCGCCAGCGCTTCCTTCCCGCCTTTTTTCGAGCTGCCGCGGATCGAGGTGAGGCCGATCGACTTCGCGAGCCGGCTCACGATCTCGCCGTCCATCGAACGGCTCACGAGCAGGGCTATCCCCTGCCCCGCATGCGAAAGGATTCCCGCGAAACAGTTTTGGTGCCACGAGGCGATCGTGAAGGCGTTCTTCGGATGCAGGGTCTCCGCCTCGCGACGGTTGGCCAGATTGTAGAAGCGATAACGGTAACTCTTGTGCAGCAGCACGCAGAGAGCGGTGACGATGCGGAGCACGAGGGATTTTTTCCAGGAAATGGACAAGCGGGTCTCCCTGCCGTAATAAAACAGCTTTGTTCTCAAGCTATGTTCGAGCGGCTGCGAAAAGGCTGAAAGGATCAGATGTGAAATGAGGCCTGACTATAGAGTCAGGGATATCGCCTGAAAAAGCAAATGCTATCACCCAACTGTTACATAAAATTACATAAATATTTGTAACAAATAGAAAAAAGAAGGCTTTTTAGAGCCTTCTGAGTCGTGAATCCTTTGATTTTTTTTAAATGCGTTAGTTACTAAAGACAGCAGGAACGTCCATAGGAACTTCCGCCGTGTTGCCCCAGCAGCTGATGCCGCCCGCTTTTTGTTTCGCGCAGATGTAGCCGACCGCGGAGATCGCCACGTCGTCGACGGCGCCGACGTTCGCCGGAACGTCGACCGAATAAGGGCTGATGTAAATCTGAGCGCCCCAGCACGAAACGCTGCCATTGCTGGTGATCGCGCAGGTGTTGCTCGCGGAGACGCCGGTGACGAGGCGGGCGACGTCGTGCAGCGCCGGAGCGGTTTTGTAAGCCCGGCCTGAGGCGTCTTTGCCCCAGCAGCGGAGATCGTTGCCGGTCGTCACCGCGCACGACTCGTAACGCGTGGCGAGGATCAGGCGAACCGCACCGAGATCGGCCGGCACCGAGACCTGGCCGTTATCGTTCTGACCCCAGCAGCGGACGGTGTGGTCCGCCTTGAGGATCGCACAGGCATGCAGAGGGCCGGCGCTCACCGCCACCGCCGGACCGAGGTCGGCCGGAGGCGCCGCCGAAGGCTGCTGGTTCTCGCCCATATGCCGTCCCCAGCAATAGACCTGGTCGTTATCACCGATCGCGCACGAACTTTGATCCGCGACCGAGAGGCTCGAGGCGTGCTCGATCGCCGGGCTATCGATCTGCTGGTATTCGTCCTGGCCGAAGCACTTCACCGAACCGTCGGCCTTCACGCCGCAATAGTGCGAGAAACCGCCGGCCAAAGACGAGAAGGCGTCGCTGTTCAAAGGCGCGGTCGCGAGGCCGGGCCAGCACTTCGTAAGTTTGTCATCGCCGTCGAGCGCGCACATCGAATGGTCGGCGCCGATCACCGCGTGGCCCATCACCTGCGCGCGGGGAGCCGATGAACCCACAGCGCCGCCGAGGAAACCCGAGCTGACGCTGCCGAGGCCCACCATGGGGAACTCGCCGGGTTTACCCCAGCAGGTGACGACGTTGGCTTTGGTCACGGCGCAGATGCCCGCGTGCGCCGGCGCGATCGAAGCGAGGCTCAGGCCCTTGCCGGTGAAGACGCAGAAATCGCCGGAGCGTTCATAACCCGGCAGGGGGCAGGTCACGTCCATGACCTTGAGTTGGCCCGTGACTTCGCAACGATACGTGATGCGTTCCGTGCCCTGGTCGACGGTCAGGGATTCACCGGATTTCACGCCGCGCTCGCACACGGGATCGAAGCTGCGGATCGCGGTGATGAGGCTTTTGTTCTGGTTGGCGTCGAGGTGATAGATCACGTCCTGCGCCATGAGGAGGCGCGTATAGGCCATAGCCTGGTTGCTCGCGTCCTTGGTGATCTGGCCCGCGATGCGCAGAGCCGCCTGGCCATCGATATCGGCCAGCTTCTTGTTCGTCGCGTCGGTCTTGGCCGCGGCCAGCATGCTGCGCAGCTGCGCGAGCTCCGCTTTGAGGTTGTTGCCCATCAGGACGTCGGCGAGGATCTGGTTCAAGGAGCTCTTGTTGCTATCGGTGCTGGGAACGCCGTTATAGAGCGAACGCACCTCGTTCTCCGTGCCGGACACGTTGCGCTCGAGCTCGTCGATGCTGGCGTTGATATAGAATTGGCGATTCGTCTTGGGGCCCATGAGCTCGTCCTGCGAGATCACCGAGATCTGCGAGCGGATCGCGTCGCTCATCGCGCTCAACGTCACGGGCGTCACGGAATCGTGGCAGTTCTGCTTCGCCTTCTGCACGTCGGTGCCCGCCGAGGCCATGATTTTGCTCATCTCCGGCGTGGTCGCGCACTTCTGGATGTAGAAGGTCGGTTTATCGTAATAGATGAAGTACGTGTAATCGCCGGAAGGGAACCAGGCGGCATCGAGTTTCGATTGTTCGACCTTGTGGCAGGCGAGAGGCGCGAGCGCAAGCAAGGCAAGCTGTAGAAGTTTTTTCATACATACCTCTAGGAGATCGAAAAACGAGACGGACGCTGGGCCTCTTATCGGCTCGGCCCCGGAAAACCTTGAGGGGATGCGAAAAATATAGCTTTTGATGAGTCATCATGAAGAGTTATGAGACGGCATTTAAATCTTACCGAGGCGCTGCCAGATTGAGAATAGCGGGTTCCCTAGGCCGACTGGCCAATCAACGCGGCAAGCAAAGCTCCATGCCACTTTGAATATCTGAATGCATGATAAGTTGAATATTTTTTGAGGGTTGTGGGCGAACCAAAACTCTTTGGAAAAGTCCAACTGCTCACCGCGCCTGAGGAAATCCGGATTACGAAATTTAGAGGCGTAAAATCTTGACAACGAATATGCAGAGGCATAGAACACGTTTCGTTTGATGTGTTCGCACTCAATATTCAAAGCTCTCGCACCGCAACTTCCAGTCCTTTCCCGTTTTTTTAGCGTTTTTGTAAAAACGCCGCTTGTTCCGCCAAATCCAATTTATCTTCCAATAAAACGTTTCACCTTAAGTGCCGAGAGCTTCGATGGGGTCCTTTGGACCCCGCTTTTTCCCCGTCATCTCAATTTCTTCCAGAATATTTACCGCCTGCCTAAGGTTTCCATGGAATGGGCCGATCCCTTCCTTAGGACAGCTTAGGAAAGAGCATTCTATGAAGAAACTCGTGGGCCCTCTCGGACTCTCCGCCCTTACGTTGGCACTCCAAGGCACGGCTATGGCCGGTACCTCGGACTCCCTCGAGTTTTATACCCTCTATCGCAGCCCATACTTCCAAGGCCGCGGCGACACCGGCGTGGCGAACGCCGACGGGCACGAGGCGATCTTCTACAACCCGGCGGGCCTCGCCCAAGGCAAGGGCATCTACAAGGAAACCGTCCTCATCTCCCCGAGCGTCGAGGTCTCCACCCAAACCAAGGACCTCGTCCGCCAGGTGCTCGTTCAAAAGGATAACGACGCGGAGGCGCTCGAATCGTTCGAAGGCAAGAACGTCCACCTCGGCGCCAACAACTTCACGGGCGTGGTGTTCCGTCGCTTCGCCCTCGGCGGGCTGGTCTCCGCGAACACCAACGTGATGCTCAGCAAGGCCCCGGAGGAGAACGGCGTCGAGACCCTGCACGCCGATGCCGTGGCGAATCGCGTGGCGACCCTGAGCGCCGCGGAATCCTTCTTCGGCGATACGCTCTACCTCGGCACCACCCTCAAATACATCGTGCGCAACGAGGCCGTCCTCGATATCTCGGCCGCCGACGCGGACAACATCGCCGATAAGCTCAACGGCGACGACGTGAAACACGAACGCAAGGGCTACGCGGGCGACATCGGAGCGATGCTCGCTCCCAAGAGCTGGCCGCTGACCCTCGGCCTGCACATCGAAAACGTCGGCGCGGCGAAGCTCCGGTCGGACGAGGCCGGCGTGCATTCGAAGAACCTGCCGCAGATCGTGACGATCGGCATCGCGGCGGAGAAAGCCACGAAGATGAGCTCGCTCACCTTCCTCGCCGACTTCCGCGACGCGCTCGGCCAGGTCGAGACCAACGTCTTCAAACGCACGCACCTCGGCGCCGAGGTGCGCTTCGGCAAACTCATCGGCCTCACGGGCGGCCTCAACGAAGGTTATCCGACGATCGGCCTCTTCACCAACCTCTACGTGATCCGCATGGACCTCGGCCTGATGACGGAAGAGGTCGGCACATCCTCCGGCATGCGTCCCGATCAACGTCTCATGTTCCGCCTGATGGCCGGTTTTTAAGGAGCAAGGCGATGCGCACACCACGAATCAACACGATCGTCCTCCTCTCGCTGGTCCTGCTCGGCGCTTGCCGCAGCAACGTCTTCACGCCGGTCGACAAACCCGATCCCGCGGAGGCGGCCGCCTCCTACCTCGACCAGCATAAGCCCGACGAGGCGATCAGCGTGCTGACCGACGCGATGAAGGACGAGCCTAACAACTATCAATTGATTTCGCTGATGGCGAGCGCCAAGGCGCAGAAGGCCGGCGTGGACACCTTCGACATCGCGGTGAAGCTGGCGACGGAAGGCGTTTCGGGCGATAACGGCTTGACCGCGATGTTCGGCCTCCTGCCGGCGGCGACGGCGGCGAACCGCCAGCTGATGCTGGAAGCGGTCACGCTGCTGAACTCGATTCCCGAGGCGGAGCGCAAGGATGCCGACAACTTCAAATCCACCCTGTACAATGCGTCTTTCACGGCATTGCAGGCGAAGTTCTTCGATGCGGACGGCGACGGCAAATTCACGGCGGAAGAGCTGGAGAACCTCGACGACGCTTCGGCGGAAGCTATCCTGAATAGCCTCAACGATGCGGCGGGCTCAGCGGCTATCGTGCAGGGCGCGGAGGCGAACGGCGTCGCCGCGGATAAAGTGAAGCAGATCCAGAGCGCGATCGACCAGGAACCCGGCGCGACGGTCAGCGAGAAGCTCAAGAACTACCTCGCGGCCTCCGGCCAGTCGCTTCCCGGTCAGTAGCTCGTTTCCCATTTCAAGTTGAACAGGATCTCGGCTATCGCATGATGCCTGGGATTCCTGGCGTTCTCCTCGCCGGTGAACATCGCTTCGCGGAGGCTGGGATAATAGGCTTCCGTCCATTGCCCGCTGATGGAAGCGAGATGGCCGAGCCGCAGCTCGAGGCCAGCCGAGGCTTCCCCCACCGAAGAATCCAACGTCCTCTGATCGTCGTAACGGTAGAATTTCTCGTAGCCGGCCTGCATGTTCAGGAAGGGCGAGATGAACGCGTGCCGCCAGGGATGGAGGTCGAAGCCGATCAGATAGCCCTGCCGCTGCTTATGGAGACGCTCGACCTGATCGTTCTGGAAATAACGCGCGGTCTGGGTGATGGCCAGCCACGAGACGGGGTATTCGAGCAGTTTGATCTGGGCGCCGAAGCCGTCGCGGATCATGCTGAGGCGGATCGCGGCCCCGAAATCGCCGTCGCCTTCGCTGCGGGGGCTGCTGGCCCGGGCGGTGCGTTCGGAGGGGGCTACGGTCCCGGTCCCGTCGTTCGGGTTGAGAGAAGATGTCCGTCGCGAGCGGGCGCGCTCCTCGTGTAGATCCGCAGGAGCGTCGCTCTCGATGTCTTTGAGCGAAGATGCGGGTTCTATAGGCAGTCCTGCCGTAGGCATGGCGCCTTGAGCTTTAGGCACGATGAAGATCGACATCGCGAAACTGATGACATAACGGTAGAAATCTGTATTTTTTGACACAGATGAACCTCTCGATGCCGCCTTGGAAGGGGGAAACTAGGAATTTTCGCCTATGTACATTTTACCTGGTTTTCCTGCAAAGGGTAAGCGGGGGCCATCGAGCCAAGGTGGGTCTATCTCTCGAGAAGCCATCTCATAAATGGGAGGGCTAGGCCCGAGGAGGAGGGCGCCCGGAGTGTACGCGCTGGTACATGAGGAGCGCCCGACGACGAAGAACGACGCCATCGCATTTATGAGATGGCTTCTGGATTTTTTCGGGGGCGGGGAGTATAACCGAGGCCTGTTTTGTGAAGCCCCAATTTGACGAATTAGGAGTAAGGGTACATGACACTTAGAGTCGGCATCAATGGTTTCGGTCGCATCGGTCGGGTTGTGATGAGGGCTGCCCTCAAGCGTAAGGATATTGAAATCGTTCACATCAACGATCTCACCGATACAAAAACGCTGGCTCACCTCCTCAAGTACGACTCCGTCCACGGCGTGCTCGACGCGACGGTCGAAGCGGCCGAAGGCGCGATCATCGTCAACGGCAAAAAAATCAGCGTCTCAGCCGTCCGCAACCCGGCGGAAATCCCCTGGGGCCCGAACAAGGTCGAGATCGTCTTCGAATCGACCGGCATCTTCCGCGATCGCGAGAAGGCTGAAGCCCACATCAAAGCCGGCGCGAAGAAAGTCCTCATCTCCGCTCCCGCCAAAGGCGAAGACCTCACCGTCGTCTACGGCGTGAACCACGACAAACTCAAAGCGGACATGACCATCGTCTCGAACGGCAGCTGCACGACCAACTGCCTGGCGCCGGTCGCCAAGATCCTCCACGAGAAATTCGGCATCGAAGTCGGTCAGATGACGACGATCCACAGCTATACCAACGACCAACAGCTCCTCGACCTCCCGCACTCGGACCTCCGTCGCGCGCGTGCGGCCGCGACCAACATGATCCCGACCTCGACCGGCGCCGCCGTGGCGATCGGCCTCGTGCTGCCGGAACTCAAAGGCAAGCTCGACGGCATCTCGATCCGCGTTCCCACGCCGAACGTTTCACTGGTCGACCTCACCGTCACCGTGAAAAAAGAAACCAACATCGAAGAAGTGAACGCTGCTCTGAAAGCCGCTGCGGACGGCCCTCTCAAAGGCATCCTCAACTACACCACCGAACTGCTCGTCTCCTCGGACTTCAATGGTTCGCCCGCTTCGTCGACCGTCGACGCGGACAGCACCATGGTCATCGGCGGCAAGATGATCAAGGTTTTGGCCTGGTACGATAACGAGTCGGGTTTCAGTCACCGCATGCTCGACGTCGCTGCGCTGATGGCGAAGTAAGTTTTCAAGAGGCGCTTCGTGGCTCAGGCCATGCAGCGCCTTTTTTGCGTTTCGCGCGCGTTGAAAATAAATTTCCAATCCTCTGTTCTTTTGTGAGACAGTGCAGAAGTGGATCCCGTGGCTATGGATGAGGTAAACGTCAACTACCTGCTCTAATGGGCAAATTTGTAAGGAGCAATCCCTACAGGCTTCATGTTGACCCGACTTAGCAAGGGAGTCATCCCAAGCTACGTTGCGAGCAAATATATAGGCACCTTGGGATGCTTCTCCAGTCCCAGGCTCTGCGGCAAGTGGTTAAACAGGTGTAAGGGGTTTAGGCCAGTGCTACTTGCGTAAAAACTGCTCTCAACACTGTCAAGGAGACGAGCCTATATAGGGCTCAACACCCGCTTTCATGCGGAGACCGAAAGGTAACTTATTTTGCAAAGAGTTTTTGTGGTCACTAAAAGCGCTCAGCCGCTTATGCCTTGCCATCCAGCAAGAGCAAGGATGCTCCTTCGCAAGGGAAAGGCCGTCGTCTGCCAGCGTTTTCCCTTCACCATCCGGCTTAAAGAACGAGAGACCGGCCATAATCAGCCCCTCGAACTCAAACTCGATCCAGGCAGCCGCACGACCGGGCTGGCTCTTTCGCTCGAAAGCAGGCAAGGAAGACGCATTGTCTTTGCCTTGAACCTCTCTCACAGAGGTCGCGTAATACGCGATGCCCTGCAAACACGACGAATTCTCCGGCATTCACGAAGAAACCGCCATACTCGATACCGCGCGCCTCGCTTTCAAAATCGGCAAAAACCAGAAGGATGGCTGGCGCCCTCTCTTCGGTCACGCGTGGAAAACGTCTTTCATTGGACGCGAAGAATCATGCGTAAGGCACCGATTAGTACCATAGCCATTGAAACCGTGCGTTTTGATATGCAAAAAATCGTCAATCCCGAGATATCCGGCATCGAATACCGGCAGGGAGAACTCCTGGGCTACGAGCTGCGCGAATATCTCCTGGAAAAATGGCAAAGAACCTGCGCCTATTGCGGGAAGAAAGATCTTCCTCTGGAAGTGGAACATATAGTTCCACGCGCACTGGGTGGTAGCGACAGAGTTTCAAACTTGACTCTAGCCTGTCGCCCCTGCAACCAGAAAAAAGCTTCGCGCAGTGTAGAGACCTTTGTCAAAGATAAGGGAAAGCTGGCTAAAATCCTTGCTTTTGCTAAGGTCCCACTCAAAGACGCAGCGGCTGTCAATACCACGCGTTTTGCTATCGCGGAACAACTCGCCGTTCTCGCCTTACCTCTCAGCCTTTGGTCCGGAGGTCGAACCAAGCAAAATCGCGTAGCTCAAGGCTATCCAAAGGATCATTGGATCGATGCCGCCTGCGTGGGAGAGACGGGAGCAAAGGTTTATATTTCACCACAATTAAAGCCATTATTCGTTCAGGCCACGGGACGTGGCAGTCGGCAAAAGTGTCTGATGGATCGCTATGGATTTCCTAGAACTAGTCCCAAAGCCCAAAAACGCGTCCAGGGCTTTCAAACGGGAGACATGGTTCACGCTCGTGTCGAACAAGGGAAAAAGAAGGGGCACTATGTTGGGCGCGTAGCCGTGCGCAGCACGGGGAGTTTCAACATCAAGACGGCCGAGAACACGATACAGGGCATCCGCGCCAAAGATTGCAGAATTTTGCATCGATTCGATGGTTATATGTACGCATGAGCCTCTTAAGATTATCTCCGACCTGGAGATAGCAGGCTCCTTTTCCCCCGCTCCCTATGGGAAGTGGTTTTCAAAGGAGAAAGCATGAGCAAGAATTCGGAAAATCTTGTCACTCTGACACGTAAAGAAGTGCTCGAACTTCTTGCCGAAACAAAATCGCTTGTCAATGTTGACATGCGCAAAGCGAACCTGGTGAAAATCGACTTCTCGGGCTGTGATTTGCGAGAGGCGAATCTCTCTTATGCCAACCTCAAAGACGCTGTTTTCCGTGATGCGGATTTGAGAGGAACCTCCCTCTGGAGTGCCAACCTCGAAGGTGCGGACTTCACCGGTGCGAATCTCGAAGATGCCGACCTCGATTATTCAAAGCTTCGAGGCGCTATTCTTTACAGGGCGAATATTCGTCGCGCGACTCTGCCGACCGAATTGATTTCGC
>JASLCY010000258.1 GCA_030151925.1 Oligoflexus sp. | reverse complement strand
TGGAGCTTCGCTTTCGTCATCTTCTCGATGGCGCCCTTCTTGCTTTCCTCGCTCAGCCAGTTGTTGGTCTTCACGCCGTCGATGATCGACGCGCGCACTTTCTCGGCCAGGCCCACGAACTTCTGCTCGGGGAAGTTCGGGAAGATGACCGGCAGCAGCTCGGCATCGAGCTCTTTGTTGAACGCGCGCATCACCCAGGTCGTGCAGCGCTCCTCCCGCACGGGGCGGACCTTCGGCGCTCCGAAGTGCTTTTGGTTGAACGCATAGAGGGTCTGGAAGAACTCGGGGTACGCGTCATCCATATCGCCCGAGAGGGAGTGGAAGAGGTAGAGCGACTTGAGGTCGTCGAGGCTCGCGGTGCTCAGCGTCTTGTTCACGAACGCATAGGTCTCGGGGATGAAGTGGCGAATGACCGCCGTGTCCGGGACCTTCGCGAGCGGGCCTTCGAGCTCGAAGGTCGGGTACTTCGCGAGGATGTCCTTCTTCGTGATGGAGTTGCGCTGCGTGTAGATCGCGCGCATCTCGGCGGGCAGCGGATGGATTTTCGCGAAATCCGTCTCGAGCTTGACGACGGCCTTGGTCGCCGCATCAGCCTCGGCCGGGGTCTTGCCGACGGTGGTGAAGAACTTCTTCAGCACGTTCGTGTAATCGGCGATGACTTCCGGCTTCTCGTAGTACGAGCGCTCGGGCAGCGTCTGCATCCCGACGTCGAACACGAAGTCGTTCAGATCCGGCTTGTCCTGGTTCGCGGTGCTTCCCACGTCCACGAAAGATGTCTCTTCCTTATCGCGCTGCTCCTGGAGATACTTCAGGAACTGCTCGCGGGTCTTAATCCCTTTGAGTTGCGCGACAATAGTGCTGACTTCTTTTTTCTCTTCGGTCTTCCGGGCGTCGACGTTCATGCAGGCGTCGTAGACGGTCGCGAGGGTTTGGGAGCGACCATCGAGTTTATCCTTAGCCTTGAACTTTTTGTCGAGGTCACGGAGGAAGGCTTTCTTCTTTTCGAGGATACGTTCTGCCGAATCGGAGAAGGCGAAGGTATGGTGGTTGCGATCTTCGCGCAGCTTGAAACCCGCGACCGCCTTGGAACAGGCGTACTCGTAGAAGTTCTCGCAGGGTTTGATGTTGTCGTTTACCGGAAACTCGCGGCGTTCCGGGATGTCGCTGCTTGGCGCGGGTGCAGCCGGTTGGGCGGCCCAAAGCGGACTCGCCAATAACCACGACAGAGCGAGGGTAAAGTGTGCGTTTTTCATTATAAATCCGTCAAAAAATTGATTTGGAGCGTATTTTCACTTAAACCTTCTAGGAGCTTCGCGTTGGTTTGCCAAGTACAACTTGATGAGAGACGAGTCGGAGGGCGGCGAGCGAGCTGTGCATATCTTACGCAGTCTGAATGATAGGTCAGCAGCAAAAGTGATCGGAGCTCATAAGAACAAATAATTTTTTGAAAGGAGGGGAGCTTGTTAAAACTGTGTATGACTCCTTCGAGTTATTTTTTGATCCCCTCTAGTGCCGGTGAAGCTTGGGCGAGCTTCCCGGCCTATAGTGTTTTTATCCTGGAAAACACGGCCTTTTCTTCCTCTTTTTCTCAGCTTCACCATGAGGTTTCCTGAATGGAACTCAAGAGCCTGCTCTCTGAGTTGGACGAAGACGCGCGTTCGAATCTTTATCGATTCGTCGATCGTGAACTGAATAACGAATATCTGCCCAAGCACCGGAACAAGGCCGCAAAACTCAGTCCCGACGCGCTCTTGAGCTGCTCGGTGTCGGGCGAGCGCATGCGCGCGGAAGTGCGCGAGGGCGCGAAGACCTTTCGCATCGACATGACTTTCCCGCTCTTCGACCTCGACAGCGACTACGCGCTCGTCGTGTGCTCCTGCCAGCGGGATGCTTTGAGCCTCGAGACCCAGCGCTGCGCGCACATGTACTTTTTCCAGAGCCAGGTGCGGAACGCGCTCGGCATCCTCAAGGAAGCGGTTGCCGGCGATCCCCTTATCGGGCTCAAGGCCATCATCGAAGGCGATGAGACGGACGAAGACCGTTGGCTCAGGGACGTGCGGTTCAAGTGGGTCTTCGATCCGATCCGCTGGGCCCTGCACTTCGAGAAGCAGACCCGCGCGAAATACGATCCGGAGGCCGACTGGCAATGGGAGCGGAACTTCACCCTCGACGAATGGCTGAAGCTCGACGGGCGCAAGCTGCCGTCCTCCGTGCCGCACGAGCAGCTCTTCGATCTGCTGGACGAGGCCTTCGAGGAAGGCGCATCGATCACCGACGGCCACAGGCTCGTCGCGCTCGAGCAGGGCAGCCTGGCTTTTGAGATGAAGGAAGACGAATCGGGGCTCGCCATCGCGCCCGCGCTGGGGCCGAGCTCGCTGCATGTGCCGGGACGCGGCTTCGTGATCTGGCACGAGCGGACCGCGGCCATCACCCTGATCAAGCTCGCGGCGAAGGAAGAGCATTTCATACAATACCTGCTGCGAATGAATAAACCGTTCCCGCTCGCCCACAAAGAGCGCGTGCTCGATCTCCTCGGGCGCATGGATCAGGCTATGTTCCGCCTGGCCAGGACCGACGAGGGGCCCTTGCACGCGGTCGCCTATCAACCGATCGCCCGCCTCACGCCCTTTAAAAAAGGCGGGATGAAAGTCGAGATCAAGCTGCAGATCGAGCCGGGGCTCACCGTGTTCCCGGGGCAGGGGGGCGAGACCGTGACGAGGCTCGACGGCCAAGGCAGCTGGGAACGCGAGCTCGCCCGTGAATTAAAGCTCGCCGAGGGCCTGGCAGAACGCCTGAGGCTCGATCACCTGCCGCAGCCGGAGCCCGGCGTCTGGATCGCTTTCAACGACGGCAAGGCCCTGGAAGTCGTCGCGGCGATCGAGGGCGAGAAAGGGCGGGCCGACTTCCTCGTCGAATGGCCCAGCTTCCTCACGAAGAAGGCCTATGACATGGCCGCTCCGCTCGCGGCCAAGAACCTCAAGGTGAGCGTCGGCGAGAAGAGGGACTGGCTCGCCGTCGAA